>JAGBXH010000051.1 GCA_017629395.1 Clostridia bacterium
CGATCTCAAACGCGGTACATCCCGGTTCCGTGGGCTTGATGCCGCAAAGCGTGCCGTACAGCCACTTGTAAACAGAGCCGTACATGGGGTGATTGTGCGAGTTCATGCCGTCCTCTTTTTTGAGCTCAAAGCGTTCCCAAACGGTGGTCGCCTCGTTTTGGATCATAAAACCGTACGAGGGGTATTCCTCGCTTGTCAATATCCTCCACGCGTCGTCCACGTAGCCGTATTTTGCAAGCATTTCCAGCATATACAGCGTGCAGAGGTTGCCCGTGGTGAACTTATAGTCGCGCTCGCGCAGATCGTTTACCATGACCTCGGCAGCCCTTTGACAATCCGCCTCGGGCAAGATGCCAAGCCAAAGCGAGAACGCCTGCGAGCCTTGCGAGCCGCCTGCCATCTTGGCTGATTCGGCATCCCACCATTTCTCCAGCATGGCAGTCTTGATCCTGTCCGCCAATGCTTCATACTCAGCTTGCTTGTCTGCGTTTCCGAGCTGCTTTGCCATACGGGCAAGAGCCTTGCAGTTATAATAAGAGAATCCCGTAGACATAAAGCGTCCGTCGGTCACGGCACTGTTGGCGTCCTCAAACGAGCGGCAAGCGTACGCAGGGGCTGCCCAGTCACCGTAATAGGAGTAATTTACAATATAGTCCTCGCTGCGCGAAAGCAGAGACCGCTCCCACGCCTCAAACCAAGGAAATGCCTTTTCGATCAGCTCGATATTGCCGCAGAACAGGTACGTCTGCTCCCCTGCCACAAGGAAGGACGAGCAAACGGGGTCTGCGGGATACTGCCCAAACAAGAAGGGCGCACAGCAGGTAAATGCGCCGTCCGCGCGTTGCTCTGCGTGAATATCCCCGATCACCTTGGGGAAAATGCGACCGATATCAAACGCGTAGGGCGTGGCGGTAAAGCGCACGGTGGCATCGTTCATCCAGCCCATGCGCTCGTCGCGCTGGGGGCAATCGGTCAGAATCGAGTGAATGTTGGATTTCTCGGTCTGAATGGCGTTTTTATACAGCTTGGAAACCAATGCCGAGCCGCAGACAAAATCGCTGTCCTTGGCAATGTCGGTATAGAGCGCAACTGCCGAAATATCATCGCGCTCGGGGCAAGGATAACCGGTCAGCTCAATATAACGGAAGCCGTGATAGGTAAACTTGGGCCGCCAGACTTCAAGATCGCGCTCATCACCCGATGCGATATAGGTATCGGTCTGTGCCGCGTCACGCAGGGGCAGATTGTAAAGCCCACCGTCCTCGTCCAGCATCTCACCCATGCGCATGGTGATGGTATGCCCTGCTTGCATACCCTTGGGCAGCACAATATGCGGCACACCCGCAATGTTCTGTCCGAAATCGAGAATATACTTGCCGTCGCCCAAAGCATAGATGCTGTCGACATAGTACCACTCCTGCTCGATGATGGGCTCGACCGTCATAGGCACGAGCTTTTCAGTAGGTGAAGGTACAATTACCGCATGCACAAAATCCTTACCGCCGCCCGGCCGCATCCATTTGGGATCATGCAAGCGTGCGTCAAAGGTCTCTCCGTCAAAAATGCTGACGTCGGTAATGGCGTCATGACCGCAAAGCCACGAATCATCGGTCACGATGGTCTGCTCTCTGCCGTCCGCAAATCTCAGCACCAGCTTTGCTATCAGCGCGGTATCTCCGAAAAATTCCACGGGGCGGCCTGCAAACACGGTGTCAAAAATCTTGGTATTGTTGTATCTCCAACCATCCGCAACCTCAACCGCAAGGGCGTTTTTGCCCTTTTTCATAAAGACCGAGATTTCGGTAAAGACTGCGTATTGCACCTGCTTTTTGTAGTTGGTGTGGGCGGGATCAAGAAAAACGTTGGCACGCGTGCCGTTGATCATAATATCATGATATCCAATGCCCGCTACGTACAAGCAAGCTTCTACCGGTTGCTCTGCAATCTTGAAATCCTTGCGGAAGCAGGTGGGCACGCGCTTTTTGACCTCGGGATGCGTGATCCAAGAGGCACAAGACATATCGGTCAAGCCATTGACAAAGAAATCCTTTGCTTCCCTGCTCTCGTTGCCAAAAACGTCACGTACCTGAACGCCCACGACCAGCATCTGCCCTTCGGGGAGTGGCTTGCCCGTGTATTTCATGCGTTGCTTGTCGGTTTCTACCCAGCCGCTGTCCCAAAGCAATTTATCCTCGGGCATGTCGGCATCTATTTGGTACACGATGGAGTCGTATTCATAGATTCTGAGGCGGCAGGCTTGCTGCTTGTTGTCAAACGCATCGGACAAGACCGACCATGAAAAGGTCGGGTGTACATTTGCGGTTGCGTCGGGGCGGCTGACGCCTGCCAGCTTACCGCCGTCCATATATATTTGATTGACTTTGATGTTTTCCATATTATCCACGCTTGCTTTGTACGTTTGCTTCGTACGCTTTGAGCGCATCGATCCATTCGGTGCCTACGGGAACGCCGCGGGTGTAGCAAAGGTAATCCCAAACCGCGTTACTCGGCAGGTTGCGGAACTCGTCAAGCAGCGCAAGTCTTGCGGTCAGGTCGCCGTCCATCTCCGCCTTTTGCAGCATGGGGTACGGCTCAATCAGCGCGTCAAGCAACGCCTTGCCTGCCGCACGCAG
>JAGBXH010000406.1 GCA_017629395.1 Clostridia bacterium
AGGCAGGTGCATGCGGTGCGGCAGCCAGCGGTCCGCGCAGGCGATGTACAGATCCTTTTTGCCCGGAACCTTGAATACCGAGGAGATCTGCGAGTGGAACGAGGTGTGGCTCTCGTCGGTCGGGTGCGGGTCACCAAGCACGGTGTAAGGGCCGTGCCAGGAGTCGCCGATCGCCAGCTCGGAGGGATTGGGCAGGTAGCTGGTTGTGCCGGACGTTACCAGATAATGCTTGCCCTTGCGCAAAAAGTGCGCGGTCGCCTCACGTACGTAGGGCGGATAGGGGCGCGGGAAGTGCGTGGAATAGTAGCCCGTGACGTCGGTATAATCCTCGGTCAGATCGGCGCAGATGGTCTCGGAGTGCACGCGCTCAAAATAATAGTACGCCTTGCCGTCGGGGGCAACGACCAGGTCAAAGTCACCCGCGCTCATGTTCAAGGGGCGCAAGCCCTCGCGCACGATGGTGTAGGGACCCGTCAGCGCGTCGGCAATCAGCACGGTTTCGTCCTGCGTGCCGTCGTAGTGCATGATCTTAAGCCAGCAGACGAATTTTTTTGTCTTTTGGTTATAGATGATGTGCGGACGGTCCATCAGCGAGGTGGGGTGCAGGGAAGAGGTGGGATCTTGCTCATTGGGCGGAATGATCAGCCCAAGATCCTCCCAGTTGTAAAGATCGGTCGAGCGGTAGCAGCGCACGCCCCAATGCCAGATCTTTTTTGCGGGATCGGTGTGCTCCTTGTTTTCGCCGTACCAGTAATAATAGCCGTCCAGATACATGACCGAGCCGCCGTGCGCCTGAATGCGCTTACCCTCGGTGTCAAGCCATACCTGACCGGGTCTTATGCTGTCATAACGGGGTGCTTTGTCTTCCATAATCGCCCTCCTTGAGTGTGTGCAAAAGAGTATGTGCCCATGATTTACCATTATAACACATCTTGAGGACAAAATCAACAAAAAAAATTGTAAAATAAACGTTTGTTTTTACGCGAAATTTGGAATAATTTGTTGACAGTGTGATTTTTTTGTGATAGAATTAACATGTACTGTTTTTTTATCGATATAGGAGCTGCGGCTTTTATATAAAGAATATTTTTTAGGAGGAACATCCCAATGTTCAAGAGAATTTTGTCTTTGGCTCTGGTGGCCGTTCTGCTGGTTGGCGTTGTATGCGCGTTCAGTGCCTGCACGACCGAGAAGAAGGACATCAAGGCAGCGCTGATCTGTCTGCACGGTGACAGCTCTACCTACGACAAGAACTTTATCGACGCATTCAAGCAGGCTTGCGCGAATAAGGGTCTGACCGAAGCTAACTACACCATCATCACCGATATCCCCGAGGGTACCGAGTGCTATGATAAGGCAGCTGACTTCGCTGACAACGGCTACGACGTTGTTTTCGCTGACTCCTTCGGTCATGAGGCTTACATGATCCAGGCAGCTAAGGAATTCCCCGAGGTTGAGTTCTGCCATGCTACCGGCACCAAGGCTCATACCGAGAACCTTTCCAACTATCAGAACGCATTTGCTTCTATCTACGAGGGTAGATTCCTGGCAGGCGTTGCTGCAGGTCTGAAGCTCGTTGAGCTGTACGGCGATGCAGAGGGCAAGGTTTCTGATGAAAATGCAAGAATCGGTTACGTTGGTGCACACCCCTATGCAGAGGTTGTTTCCGGCTACACCTCCTTCTACCTTGGCGTTAAGTACATCGTTCCCAACGCTACCATGGAAGTTCGTTACACCGGCTCTTGGTACGATGAGACCGCTGAAAAGACCACCGCTGAGGCTCTGATCGCTGCAGGCTGCAAGCTGATCTCCCAGCACGCTGACTCCATGGGTGCTCCCACCGCATGCGAGAATGCAAACGTTCCCAACGTTGCTTACAACGGCGAGACCGGTAAGAACACCTTCGTTATCGCTTCCAGAATTGACTGGGTTCCTTACTTTGAGTACATGCTGGATTGCGTAATGAACGGCAAGGACATCGATGCTGACTGGACCGGTACTCTGGAGAACGGTGCTGTTAAGATCACCGCTCTGGGCTCCGCTGCTGCAGAAGGCACGCAGGCTAAGCTCGACGAGATCGCTGCTAAGCTCAACGACGGTTCTCTGAAGGTGTTTGATTGCTCCACCTTTACCGTAAAGGGCGCAAACCTGACCGAGTATCTGGCTGACGTTGACGATGCAGGTGACTTTGTTGCCGAGACCAACGTTATCAAGACCGAGAACGGCATCACCTTCTTTGATGAGAGTGCTAACCGTTCCGCTCCTTACTTCGATATCCGTATCGACGGTATCACCGAGGTTCAGTAATTTATTCTTTTTGCCCCTTGCATAAGCGGGGGCGGGCATAAGGGTTGTCGTTTCTTTGCGGCAACCCTTTATGCGATACAGTCTCTTTATATCCTAAACGACAAGGAGAATGATTGTGGAAAAGCAA
>JAGBXH010000407.1 GCA_017629395.1 Clostridia bacterium
ACACGTCGAAGAGTCTTGAAAGAAGCTTGAGAGTTTCGGTGTTAGGGATCGTTTCACCGTTCTCCCAACGACTGACTGCCTGGCGAGTGACGAATACCTCTTCGGCAAGCTCCTCCTGGGAGAGCCCGTGCTTTGTTCTGAGTTCAAGGATAATATCTTTGGTTTCCATACGATTACCGCCTTTGATTTCTGTGCATTTATTATATCATATCTCGGCACAAATCGCAAGCAACGCGTTGTTGCCTTTGGGGTGTTTGTACGGAAAACCGCCGAGGAATCAAGCGAAACCTCAGCGGCGTTCTGGTTTTCAATTGCTCCAAATAACGATTTTTCTACTGATGTCATCGCACTTGCGGTTCACTTTTTCAAGCTGTAGAATAAGCTCAATCAAGAGTTCCTTTTCGCTCATGTGTGATAGTCGTTCTCGCTCTGCCTCTTCGTTGAGCGGAGCCTGTCTGTTGAACCAACCCACTTTTCCTCCTTACAGTTCCACAATTTCATATTCTGTTCGTGTTCCTTTGACACGTTCTGCGCGAAAGTATTTTCCGTTCGCTTTCCAATGAGGGAAGCTATTGGCTTTCTATTCGTTGGTATCACGATGGCAAATTTCGATATTTCCGAGAACGTCGCATCCACCTGCTGACAAAGGTCTTATGTGGTCGAGTGTTGGGTGATAGTCGCTGTTAGGATCGCCGCAGGCTGACTTTTTCATCAGCCGTCCAGCATAATCATATACGCTTTCTTTTCTGCCGTAAAACTCATTCCACACGTCTATGGTTCGATACTTCGACATTTTGATTACCTCCTTTCTATGAGTTCAATTAATTATCTCATAAAAAGGTCATTTTGTCTGTGAACCACGTGGTTACAAAAAGCAAAAGACACCCCTCAAAAAGGGATGTCTTTTGCTTGAACATTGGTTAATTTTATAATTCTTAGCAATGTTCTTGGCTTGGGCTTTCTCTTTCCGCTGCAGTACATATTTACCGCTTCACGACTAACTCCAAGTTCCTCAGCAATTTTTTCTTGAGTATATTCGGATTTGTCAATCGCATGGAACAAGAACAATCCCAAGTCGGGATCAATTTTTCTATTTGATTCCATAATGCAACCTCCTGGCTTCCGCCGTTGCATCCGCTTAGGAAATTGCACAATTATTATATCACATTATGCTCATTATGTCAATGGCTAGATCTTGCGGTAATGTACAAAGATAAGGCACCATCGTCAAACGATTTTCAAACAATTCCTCAATATAGCAAAAATGGTCAGCAATCAACCTCATGTTAATCCACATAAGCATTATCTTGATTACATCTCTATCAGTTATGTCCATTACATCATCTTCATAATCACCATGAATTAAAGCATTTCGATTAACGACACCTGGCTGCACTTTCCCTACCATTTTTTGATAGTAAATATCGATCTTATTCCAAGCTCTCAATTCCCACTCTACATCAATTGCACGATCGAATAACTCTTGAATTTTTTTAGAGCGTTGAAATCCATTTTTGAATTCTCTTGCCTTTTCCCAAAAGCCTTCAAGTACGTTCGCACACCGTTTGTGTTCACTCTCAAGCAAAGAAAACCAATTTCTCGCTGCGGTTCTCTGAAAACCGCTTAACATATTACACATTGCAGAATCAATATCCTCTTGTTTTCTACGCAAAGGTTCGCCGGGCATAGAGATCGTGAAAAATGATTCGAGCAGTGTTTTTGCACTCATATATTCACCGAATATAAAAGAATCCAATACATAATTTGCATCACACTCTTCAGAAAGAAGCGGAAAGTCGGGAGTTTCAAGAAAATACATCATAACTCCCTCATCTGCCAACTTATCCATCTTGGTCATATACTCTTCAGAAAAGAATGTTTTTCTATCACTGGAGATTTTAGCATTAAGATTGGATAAAGCAATAAAAAATTCTAAGCAGGCCTTACCGAGTTCAACGTTCATCGCCTCCGCTTCTACCAACTGCGGTATTGTTTTCATAAGGCGAGTAATGCGCTTACTACCACTATTGGGATTCTGAACCTCATCCGCTATCGCACGTATCTGCTCCGAACGTGTTTCTTTATTTGGCAACTCATCGCGCAACTCGGGATGTTGCTCAAATAATAAATCCACACCTTCCTTAAATATAGTTCGGTATTTTTCTTCTAGTTCGTAAAATCGATTCTGCTTTGCTTCGCAGATTATATGTAATTGCCCTTGTTTTTCAATTGCCTCAATCATTTCGGGAGTCATATTATTTCGTTGATTAAGCAAAATCTTTGCATATGCATCAATATCCATAATACCTATCACCTCTTTATCTTTCTGATGTAATGATGTAACATATTCATCTTGAAAATTATACCATATATTCAAAGATTCTTCAAGGCATTTGTGTGAACACGCATCTTTTCTCAAAAAGCCTTTTTCTTTGTTTATTGCTCCCAAATATTTGGGGAGCGGAAATAGATTTTCAAGGCCTTGACAAACTCAGATTTCTAAGTTACAATACGACACCGGCGGAAGAAGAAAAAGCCCTTGAGATGGGATGTTACTTCCCTGCTCTCAAAGGCTTATGACCACATGGCTTGACCATGCGGTTTGGATTCTTATTGACCACATATTTCGGTCGGTTGCTTTCGAGTTGACCACACCGTGTTTTGTTCTTCTGCTTTTCTCCTTGCGGCTGCTACCGCGGTCGTGATGCTTGGACCGATTTTCAGGTGACCACATTGGCATTTTCGAGGTGCGAGTTTTGACCACATTCTTGACCATAGTGCGGTGTGGACTACATGGAAACAGTAGTACACGAGAGCACGAAAACGTACGGTTTGGTTGACAGAATAGCACTAAAAAGCACTAGATGACACTAGAAAAACATAAAAATCGGTCTTGGGGTGATAGAGGCCGCAAGTTCAAGTCTTGTCACTCAGACCAAAAATCGGGAGTCGTAAGATTCCCGATTTTTCTTTTTCTATAAAGCTTTTAGGGCATTTCGGATCAATTTCCGAAATGCCCCTTTTTGTCCCCTGTCCCGCAGCTTTTTAAGGGGTGTTACGCAATTTGCTACGCAGGCTCGGATTATTTGGAATGTTCTTTGGATTTCACTATGATTTTGTAGGCCAAGTCTAACAATTCAAAATCATCGCATTCCGCGACGGCTTGTTTTGTGAGTGTTCTCATAATTTCCAGTTCGGTTGTGTTCATCTTGATAAACCCTTTCCTATGATAGCATTTTTGTGAATAATAATTTTATTACTCCAAGATAATTATACTGACAAATAGTATGACAATCAAGACCAGCTTTGAATCTCGTGACGGCTCACGTCAAGCTCCTTGTCCTTGAAGATGGATTTGGGCGTTTTCATGTGCGGCACAGCCATGGCAAGGAATTTCTCGCTGATGGGCGGTGTGAAATGTGAAAACGGAAAGAATTCACGACTGATTTTATATTTACGCATAACAATTCCCTTTCTTTGTTTACTGCGGTGTTATCAGAGGCTAATTATTATTTTAGAATATTGCATATTGAAAAATAGGTCGTCACAGATCCTGCACTGAACAACGCACCGCCGATCATATCAGTAATCCAATGCACACCCGACACAAGTCTGCCTATGACCATAAAGACAATAAACGCAGCAATCGGGCTTGCTTTTCCCTTTTCAAGGGTTAAGCAAGCCCGTATTTTTCTTTGAGAAATCTTATTGATTACAGCAGCAGATTACGCTCTGTTTCCTTATCGAAGAAGTGCATGACCTTGCCCTCGAAGGTAACGTAGATGGTGGTGCCATAGATCATTGCCTTGCGCTCGTTGTCATCAAGTGCAATGGTGGGAATGCGCACGATCAGCTTATCGCCGTTCTCCTCTACGACGTGGAGATGCAGCTCGCTGCCCATCATTTCGTTTACCACGATCTTGCAAGGAATTGCACCGGGATCGCCCTCTTTTGCAAGCACGATATGCTCGGGACGGACACCCAGAATGATTTCGGAGGAGCCGATTGCATTCTTTCTGAGCATTTCTGCCTTCTTGCCCGTAACTTCAATCTTTGCACCGTAGGGTGTGACGTAGTACTTGCCGTTTTCATAGATCAGCGACGTCTTGAAGGTATTCATCTTGGGCGCACCGATAAACTCTGCGACAAACAGGTTTTCGGGCATATCGAACACCTCGGTGGGGGTGCCGACCTGCTGAATGAAGCCGTCCTTCATAATAACGATTCTGTCGCCCAGCGTCATAGCCTCGGTCTGGTCGTGGGTGACGTATATGAAGGTGGTATCAATCTTCTGACGCAGCAGAATGATCTCTGCTCTCATCTGGTTACGCAGCTTTGCGTCCAGGTTGGAAAGCGGTTCGTCCATCAAAAAGACCTTACTGTCACGCACCATGGCACGGCCGATGGCAACTCTCTGCCTCTGACCGCCCGAAAGTGCTCTGGGCTTTCTGGTCAGATACTCGGTAATGCCGAGAATCTCGGCTGCCTGTGTGACCTTCTGGTACACTTCATCCTGCGGAGCCTTTTTCAGACGCAGGCTGAACGCCATATTCTCAAATACGGTCAGGTGCGGATAAAGCGCGTAGTTCTGGAATACCATTGCGATATCTCTGTCGCGGGGCTGCAGGTCGTTGACGACCACACCGTCGATCTCAACAGTCCCCTCGGAAATGTCCTCAAGACCTGCGATCATGCGCAGCGTGGTGGATTTCCCGCAGCCAGAAGGGCCTACGAATACGATAAACTCCTTATCTGCAATATCCAGGTTGAAATCCTGAACCGCAACCGTATCTTTGCCGTATATTTTCTTTACGTTAGTTAACTTTACACTTGCCATATTTTCCTCCAATTAACCTTTCACTGCTCCGCCGGTGACACCTTCCACGTAGTACTTCTGCAACGCAAGGAAGACTGCCACAACCGGAATTGCCACGATAACGCCTGCGGCACAGAACATGGTGTAATAATCGTTCAGATTCGTTCTTGAGAGCCACTCGAACATACCGACTGCCACGCTCATTCCCTGGCTGTTTTCGTGAATGAGGTAGCTTGCCAGCATAAAGTCTCCCCAGGGTGCCATAAAGCCCATCAGGATCGTGTAAATGACGATTGGCTTGGAGAGCGGCATGATCACCTTATAGAAGACCTGGAAGCGGGTGGCGCCGTCCACTCTTGCTGCCTCGTCAAGGCTCTTGGGAATGGTATCAAAGAAGCCCTTGGATACGTAATAGCCCATACCGCTGCTCGCGCAGTAGACGATGATCAGTCCAAGCGGTGCCATTTGCATGGTCAAGCCGACGTCCGAGAACACCTTGTAGATCAGAATCATGGTCAAAAATCCCGGGAACATGCCCAGAATGAGCATGATGTTCATCAGTCCCTTTCTTCCCTTGAAGCGCAGACGCGAGAGCACGTAGCTCATGGAAAGAATGAACACGGTTTGCAGCACCGAGGTGGCAACGCCCATGATGGCGGTATTGATAAACCATTTCATAAAGTCGGTCTCTTTGAACAGTCTGACGTAATGATCAAATCCAAATTCCTTGGGAAACAGATACGCGGTCTGCATCTTGGTTTCGGTCTTGAAGGATTCAAGCAAAATTCCCACGAACGGGAAAAGCCAGACGATGGTTATCGCGACAAGCAGCACGTAAATGATTGCATTGCTGATGCGTCTGCTTGCTTTGATGCTCAGGCTCTTCTTTCTTAATGCATTGTTATTATTTTTTTTCATCACTTATAGTCCTCCTCGTTCTTGGTTGAAGGAATGACGTTGTAGACGATAAGCGAAAGCACCGCAACGACCAAGAAGATCAATATACCGACGATGGACGCCAGGTAATATTTACTTTCAGTACTTCCGAGTGTCATCTTGAACAGCCATGTGATCAAAAGGTCGGTATGACCCACCGATGCGCCGCCTGCAGTTCCCTTGATCGGGTTACCGCCCGAGAGCAGATAGATGACGTTAAAGTTATTGAGGTTTCCGACAAAGCTTGTCAGCAGGTAGGGACCCGTGACGAACAGCATGTAAGGAAGCGTGATTTTGGTAAACTGCTGCGTGGAGCTTGCACCGTCGATCTTGGCGGATTCGTAAAGGTCCTGCGGAATGTTCATCAGAATACCCGTTGCCATGAGCATGATATACGGAATACCTACCCAGATATTGATGACGATCAACAGAATCTTTGCTACGATGGGCGAATCCCACAGAGAGATAAAGTGATTGGTGGTCAGATAATTGCTGATGAACGGAATCTGCCCCAGTACTCTACCGATCAGACCCGAGGAGTCAAACAGCTTGGAGACGTACAAAAGTGAGACAAACTGCGGGATTGCAATGGTCATGACAAGCACGGTTCTCCAGAACTTCTTGATCTTGATTCCCTTCTTGTTGATCATGATTGCCACGAACATACCAAGGAAATAGTTGGTAAAGGTTGCAAAGAACGCCCACATCAGCGTCCATGCCAGAATCTCACCGAAGGTCAGACCAAGTCCGCCGCTGCCAAAGTCGAAGATTTCGTTGAAATGCTTGAATCCGACCCAGGAGAACAAATTGGAATAGCCATCGTGTGCAGCGTCGTAGCTGGTAAACGCAATCAGCACCATGAAAATGATGGGGAGAATGGTAAACGCGATGATACCTGTCAAAGGCAGCGCAAGCAGCGTTTTGTGGAACTGGTCGTCAAGAAGAGACTTCAAGTCATCCTTGCCGCTCTTGATCTTTTTGCCCTTTGCACGGATGTCCATGCAAATGCGGCACTGCTTGACCTGCATTCTCCAGGTCACGACGAAAGCTACAATGAAAATCACGGTCAGAAGTGCGTACAAAAGTACCTTGACAGAGTCGTCACCCGCTACCCATACGTCGGTGTCGTAAATGGGATCATATTCAAATCTTCCCTGCTCGGTACCGACCGTTGCACCCTTGACAAACCAATTGCATTTGCCAAGCCAATACAAGCCACCGCTGGGGACGAACATATATGCGAAAAAGATCAGCTCAAAGGCAAGGAACATGATGCCGCGCATCACCTGTCCGTAATAGAGGTTGCCAAAGCCGAACAGGAAGAAGGACAGCTTGACAGCCCAGTTGCCTTTGGCAAAGGTTGTTCCGATATCCAGTACTTCGTTTTTTACGGTAATCCCGCAGGACTTGATAAATCTCCAAATCCCCAGTCCAACGTTCTTGAACCAAACGGGGATCGCGCAGATAAACATCAGCAGATTATACCAAAAGGCTTGAAACTTATTCAGCTTTAAATATTCCAGATCGTTTAGTCTTTTCATAGAAAACGCACAAACCCTCCTTATTTAAGATGAAAGGCATTGTGAGTCGAAACACAAGACAACTGTCTTCCTTGTATGTCGGCTAACAATGCCTTTTTTCGAAGGCGGGTGAGCCACTAAGGGCTCACCCGATCATATCGATAAGTATTTAACTTAAATTACTGTGCGGGAACCAGCTCGATGGTAACGGTGTCACCGATTACCAGCTTAACCTGGTACTTGCCGTCAGCCTCAACAACAATGTTAGCGCCGTTAGATTCGCCGTTTACACCGTAGTTGTTATCCCAAGAGAGACCCTGACGAACCTTGAACTCCTGGCCTGCAGTCATTTCGATGACAACAGAGGTCCAAGTGCCTGCGGGATCCTCGGTCATGGTGAAGTCGGTATCCCAGTTGGTGTTACCAACGGAACCGATAACGGTCCATGCATATCTCTTTTCCGGAGGAATCTCCAGCCAAGTGCCGATAGCTGCGTCGTAGTTGTCCAGAGCTGCCTGAAGGTCTGCATCGGAGGTTGCTGCCTTAGCGTCAGCACCCAGAACCTTTGCGATATCCCACCAAGCGCCGCCGATCTGGCCCTGAGGAACTGCGTACTCGTTCTGCTTTGCAAGAGCTGCAAGAGAAGCGTTAGCCTGAACTGCCTCGGAAGCCTGAGCTACCTTGTTGGAGGGACCCCACTCGAAGCTTGCAAATCTTTCTGCCTGGCACTCTTCACCGGTCAGGTACTGAGCGAGCAGAGACAGAACAGCTGCCTTCTTAGCGTCGGTCTGAGGCTTAACACCCATCAGCTTGTTACCGGAGTAAGAGCCGAGGTGGTAGGACTTGCCGTCAACGGTGAAGGAAGGCAGGTCGGTTGCGCCGAGGTTCTCACCGAAGTGATCAGCAGCAGCCTGTGCGTTCCAGATACCGGTTACAACAACGCCTGCATCGGTGAAAATGTCAGCGTTGGAGTCGTATGCGGAAGACTGAGCCAGCATCTGCATACCCTTCATAGCGATCATACCCTTTTCAGAGTTGAAGTCGTCATCAATACCGATGAACTCGCCTGCTTCGTTCATGGTCCAGTTGGAGGTGCAACCGGTTGCGAAGAAGAAGGAAGCGGTGTACCAAGCGTTTTCAAGAGCGTAACGGATCTTTACGTTGTTAGCCTCGCAAGCAGCGATGATAGCCTCGAGGTTCTCGGGATCGGTTACGATGCTCTTATCGTAGTACATATAGTAGCCGTTATCGCTGGTCATGGGGTACGCATAGATGGTACCGGCCACGGAAGCAGCTGCAACGGAGCCTGCGTCGTTGTTAGCCTTGATAGCCTCTGCAGCAGCCTTACCGGGAGCAGCGAGAGCAGCAGCCTGAACCAGACGAGCAAGCTGGTCCTGCGCGAAGCAGTAGATATCAGGTGCGGAAGCAACGTCAGCAACGACCTTGGAGCCGGCATCAGCTTCGGTAACACCCTCGATGGAAGCGTTGATTACAACGCCGGGGTTCTTTTCCATGAACTTAGCGATCTGAGCCTTGAACTGATCAGCAACGCCTTCCTTCTCGGAAACCCACATGGTGATGTCATAAGTGCCTTCAAGACCCTCGGCAGGATTTTCCTCGGGAGTCTTACAAGCCACCAGTGCCGTCATCATCATGATGGCAACTAAGACAAGAGACAAGATTTTACTCATTTTCATAAGTAATCCTCCGTAAAATTTTTTATTTTGCGCATTTTTGCACACTGATATTATAATCGTTTTATGAATTTTTGTCAATATGATTAACGCTTTTTTTGCTTTTTAGTCATTGTCAACAATAACCTTGGGGAAATTTTGACACTTTGTTAAAATCATTTTAGCCGGCTAAACTTTGGGACAATCATTCAACGATCGCACTTGTCTGTGCCCCCAGCGTAAGCACCGTTCCCTTCAGCT
>JAGBXH010000408.1 GCA_017629395.1 Clostridia bacterium
GATTCACGAATCGCCCGTCATATCCGTATCAGAATAATCGCGGGCGATTCTTGAATCGCCCCTACGTGTACATGATGAAGAAAAACCGCTCTTGCGAGCGGTTTCTCTGTTTACTTTTCGTTTTTATTTGGATGGCACTGCCCTGCCATGGCGCAGCCTGAGCAAGAACAACCGCAGGAGCAGGTCTTTTTGCCCTTTTTCTTGTCCCGCACCATCAGCACGATGACAAGTGCGATCACAGCCACGACGATAGCACCAACCGCTATCGTGCCGACATTGGCACTCAGCCAATCAAACAGTATCATGTGTTACCTCAAATTACTTGGATTTTTTTGCCTTTTGGGCATACTTGTTGGGGCGCACCAGCATATAGAGTCCAAAGATGATGACTGCTGCCGCAGCGATCAAGCCGACAACGTTGACCTCACCCGTAAAGGCACTGCCGAGCTGATAAATGATCAGCGAAACGGCATATGCGAACACGCACTGATAGCCGATGGCAAATGCCGTCCACTTGGCGCTGTTCATTTCTCTTCTGATCGCGCCCATAGCAGCAAAGCAAGGTGCGCAAAGCAGATTGAAGATCAAGAAGGAGAAGCCTGCAAGCTGCGTCATGCCGACAAAATCCAGCACGCCGAACACCGCAACGACCTCTTCCTTTGCAACCAACCCCATAAAGGTTGCAACGGTTGCTTCGATAGAACCAAAGCCCAGGGGGATAAAGAGCCACTTGAGTGCATTACCAACAATACCCAAAAGGCTGTTTGCCATGTCCATTTCGGGGTTAAAGAGGAACTTGCCGTCTACAAATCCGAAGGAGGAGCCTGCCCAAATGATGACAGCAGACAGCAGAATCACAGTTCCCGCCTTTTTGACAAACGACCAAGTTCTCTCCCAAACGCTATGCCAGATGTTGGAGGGCGTGGGCCAATGGTAAGCGGGCAGCTCCATGACAAAGGGAGATGCGTCGCCGGAGAACATTTTGGTCTTTTTGAGCATGATGCCCGAAAGGATCACGGCTGCAATACCGATAAAGTATGCAACGGGTGCGACCCACCAGGCACCGCCAAACAGCGAGCCCGCGATCATGGCAATGATGGGAAGCTTTGCACCGCAAGGAATAAAGGTTGTGGTAATGACCGTCATACGGCGGTCCTTTTCGTTTTCAATGGTACGCGACGCCATAATACCGGGAACGCCGCAGCCCGTGCCGATCAGCATGGGGATAAACGACTTGCCCGAAAGTCCAAAGCGGCGGAAAATTCTATCCAGCACGAAGGCGATGCGCGCCATATAACCGCAAGCCTCCAGGAATGCAAGCAGGATAAACAGCACCACCATCTGGGGCACAAAGCCAAGCACCGCACCAACACCGCCGACAATGCCGTCAAGCACCAATGCCTGCAGCCAATCCGCGCAGCCGATAGCGGTCAGTCCCTGCTCTACAAGCACGGGAATACCGGGCACCATAATGCGATAGTCCTCAATCGCGGGAACGTTTTCCAGCACCGCGTCAGCGTCTGCGGTAATATCGTAGCCTGCTTCCAAGAGTGCATCGTTATAAGAGCCGTAAGCCTCTTCGAATGCACCGATATCGCCTTCCTGCACGGAAGCAAGAATCTCGTCAGCACCTACAACGCCTGCATCGTGCGCCTGCTCCAGCACGGGAAGCATGACCAAGTGATCCAGGAGATTTTCCTCTGCATACGCATCAACGGCATCGTTGTACTTTTGCGCACCGATCACGGGTACAGCCCACTCATCGCCAAACAAGCCGTCGTTGGTGAAATCGGTCACCCACGTACCGACCGTGGATACCGAAATATAGTACACAAGGAACATGATCACCACAAAGATGGGCAGCGCCAGAATGCGGTTTGTCACAACGCGGTCGATCTTATCAGACACGGTCATGCGACTTGTGTTCTTTCTCTTGTAGCAGCCCGTAAGCAGGGTTGCGATGTAATTATAACGCTCGTTGGCAATGATGCTCTCGCTCTCGTCGTCAAGCTCTGCTTCAGCCATGACGATGTCGTGCTCGATATGCGCCACCTTTTCCTCGGGCATGGCAAGCTGATCCAGCACCATGCGGTCACGCTCAAAGATCTTGATTGCGTACCAGCGCTGCTGCTCCTCGGGCATTCCATGCACGGCAGCCTCCTCAATATGCGCAATGGCGTGCTCCACAGCACCCGAAAAATTATGCGAGGGTGCGGGAGCTTTGGTGCCTGCAGCAGCGATTGCAGCCTCGGCAGCCTCCTCAATGCCCGTGCCCTTGAGTGCCGAGATCTCGACAACGGGACAGCCAAGCTTTTTGGAAAGTGCCGCAATATCCAAGGTGTCGCCGTTCTTGCGCACCACGTCAATCATATTGATGGCAATGACCACGGGAATGCCAAGCTCTGTCAGCTGGGTGGTCAGATACAGGTTACGCTCCAGATTGGAGCCGTCCACGATGTTAAGAATCACGTCGGGACGCTCACCGACCAGGTAGTTTCTTGCAACCACCTCTTCGGGGGTATAGGGAGAAAGAGAATAGATACCGGGCAGGTCGGTTAAGATCACGTTGTCATACTTTTTGATCTTGCCTTCCTTCTTTTCCACAGTGACGCCGGGCCAGTTACCGACAAACTGATTAGAGCCCGTAAGTGCATTAAACAGGGTCGTCTTCCCCGCATTCGGGTTACCTGCAAGAGCGATCCTGATTTTGCTTTGTTCCATAAAATATTTACCTTCCGTTTCTTGGTTAGCCTATGCTAACCTGCAATATAAAAAAATGTGTGAGGGTGAAGCTTATCAGCCTTCAACCTCAATTAGCTCGGCATCCGCCTTGCGCAAGGACAGCTCATATCCGCGCACGTTAAGCTCCAGCGGGTCTCCCAGCGGTGCAACCTTACGAACGTAGATCTCCACACCCTTGGTAATGCCCATATCCATGATGCGACGCTTGAGCGCGCCCTCACCGTGCAGCTTGACAACACGTGCGGAATGTCCTACCTTGACTTCTCTTAGCGTTCTCATTTCGTTTCCCCTTTCTCCAAGATGCGAAACCTGCTTTTTTCAAAGCTATCTTATCGAGTTAGCATATGCTAACTGTAATTATTATAAACCTATTCCTGCATTTTGTCAATGACTTTTTTACATTTTTTGCGTTTTTATGCAAAAAGCGCACGTAGTTTTTGCGCGCGAGCCAACCTGCTTGTGCAAGTGTGACAAAGCGCAAAAAAGACTTGATTTTTCGGGCGGGATATGCTATAATATATAAAAATGAAGGAGGAATAGCCGTGAGTAAAATTTTGGAATCGGGCGAGATGTATCTGGAAAACATTTTTGTGCTGCGCGATCGATTGGAGTATGTCCGCGCAATCGACGTGGTCAATTATACGGGCTATTCCAAGCCCAGCATCAGCCGCGCTTTGGGACTACTCAAGGAGGACGGCATGATCGAGGTGGACGCCCAAGGGCACATTACCCTGACCCCCGAGGGCGAGGCGCGTGCAAAAAGCGTATACCTGCGACATAAGACGCTGACCGCTTTCTTTATGTCCATCGGCATCGACGAGGAAACAGCCTCTGCCGACGCCTGCAAGATCGAACACGTCATCAGCGAGCAGGCGATGGTCAAGATCAGAGAATATCTGGAAAACAAGACCGAAAAATAAAAAAACAGCCCAATGGGGCTGCAAAATAAGCGGTAAAATAATCAAATATCAATAGTTTCAAATAGTAATTGCCGTAGGTGCTGGCGATCACATATTTCGGCTATGCCGAAATTCTCGCCCCTACGGCTGTTTTTGTTTGGGTTTTACATATTAAAACCACAGCACAGACACCTGTAGGGGCGATCAGTGATCGCCAACCGCCTACAGCAACTATCTATAAAAACAATCAAGGGCTGCATCCAAACGATACAGTCCTTGATTTTTGCGAATTTTACCGCTAATTTGTCAGCCCCATGGGGCTGTTTTTTATTATTATTTGATCCAAATAATGATATCCCCCGTATCGGTTGTGATATCACACACACCGCCGGTCGTGGTTTGGGGAAGCTCTACACGCCCGGTGCTTGTTTTATACCTGAATATCTTATCGGAAAGCAGCGTTCCCGTCACGTCACCGGTCGAGGTGTGAACCTTGATGCTCTCGGCATCCGCACCCTCAAAGGTCACGTCACCGGTGTCCCTCGTGATATCAAGCTTGCCTGATGCAATCACGTTGGTCAGCTTCAACTCCCCGGTAGTACCCGTGGAGGTCAGGTCTGTGCAGGTCAGATTTGTCAAACAGGTATCGCCCGTGCGGACGTTCGCGCTGAAGTTCCCTGCACATACCACGTCACTTACTGTGATATCGCCCGAGGTGGTTCTGAGCGCAAGGTGTCCGACCGACGCGCCCTGCACCTTGACATCTCCCGTGGTAGTAGCAATTCTGCAAGTTTCGGTAGTGTCAGCATAGCTGACAATATCACCCGTATCCAGCTCAATATCCATGCCCTCAAATGAGAAATTCTCGGGGATCTCAATGTCCCCCGTGCTTTCCTTAATGGTCAGCGTACCGTATACGTCCTCGGGCAGATAGACGGTCAGAGAAGCACCGCCCCCGATAGAAAAATCGAAAAATCCTTTAAAGCCCATATGAATATACAGTGTATCGTCTCGCACTCCCACGCTGTAGATATGATTGTTCGTATCTTGCGTAGCCACGCGGCACTTTCCGTCACTTGATTTGGCAAAACGGATATCCGCGGTGTCGGTGTCAATCGATATATTGGTAAACGGCTCGTCAACGTCATAGGTGTTATTGACGACCTCGTACGTGTTCAGAATGGAAAAATCCCAGCCGCCTGCAGTCATCGCGCC
>JAGBXH010000409.1 GCA_017629395.1 Clostridia bacterium
GGCTTGGGGAGGAAATAAAATGCTTGGCCTTGAAAGGGGAACCGTACAACTTTTTGTGCATGAGATTGCGTGGGATGCCCTTGGCGCACAGTATTGTGCGCGTATCTCTGCAGCCCTTGGCGATTTTGCCTTGGCTGTCGAGCACGTGGGCAGCACGTCCGTGTCCGGACTTTGTGCCAAACCCATTATTGACATTGCAGTCGGCGTGCAATCCCTTGATTTGCAAATCGTTGAAAGAATGGAGCGGGCGGGCTTTAGGCACAGACCCTCTCATGATGACGCGCACAATATGCTGTTTGTAGACGGCGAGGGCGAGATGCGCAGGGCGCATATTCACGTGGTCATACATATGGGCATGGAGTGGCGCAATTACGTCAATTTCAGGGATTACTTACGTACTTTTGAAGACGTAAGGCAAGAATACGGGGCTTTGAAGCAATCGCTTGCCAAGCAGTATGCAAACGACCGTGTCGCTTATACCGATGCTAAAGCGGATTTCATTTCGTATCATCTGCGCAAGGCTATGGTATGGTCGTATCTCGGGAAGCACATAGAGGCAGAGATCGACAGACCGATCGGGTACTTGCACGTAAAGGGGAACAAGCAGCTGCTGTATCCCGTCAACTACGGGTATATTCCCGGCGTGCTTGGCGGTGACGGAGAGGAGCTTGACGTGTACTGTCTTGGCGCAGAGCAGCCCTTGGAGCGATTTGAGGGAAACGTGATTGCGATCGTGCACCGTGCGGATGACGTAGAGGATAAGCTGGTCGCATGCGTCGCAGATCGTGATTATGACGCACATGAGATTTGCTGCGCGATCTATTTTCAGGAGAGATTTTATGACACGACCGTCCAAACGGTTGATGGACAAATATTGCACATAAGTGATGGGGTAGAGAATGGTAATTGAGTTATTGATTTTGGCTGTGGCACTTGCGATGGACGCGTTTGCCGTCGCAATTTGTAAGGGGCTTTCCATGCAAAAGGCAACCTTGGGCAAGGCTTGCGTAGTTGGCGGTTGGTTCGGCGCTTTTCAGGCGCTCATGCCCGCGCTTGGTTTTCTTTTAGCGGGTATTTTGAATAAGTTTTTCGGTGACTACCTTGAAATGTTCACGGGCTGGATCGCATTCGTGTTGCTTGCCATTATTGGCGGCGGCATGATCAAGGAAGCACTTGAAAAGCAGGAGGAAGGTTGCTCCTGCTGTGATCAGGATGCATCATTGACCGCAAAGGTCATGTTTCCCATGGCGGTTGCCACCAGTATTGACGCTATGGTCGTGGGCGTCGGTTATGGCTTGCGCCCCGATATGGGCATTGGTGAGGTGCTGCTCAGCGTCACCTTGATTGGCGTGATCACGTTTGCGCTTTCTGCGCTCGGCGTTAAGATCGGTAACGTGTTTGGCGATAAATATGAGCGCAAGGCGCAGCTTGCGGGCGGTATCGTCCTGTGCCTGCTCGGCGTCAAGAATGTGCTGGATCAGTACGGTGTCATCGATTTCATCTGGAATTGGATCAAAGGCTTGTTCAACTGAGCATATAAACAAAGGCGAAACTTGCGATCAAGCAAAACGATAAAGATTAATAAGAATTTGACAAAGGAGTATGGCTGTGTGAAGAAACACAACTTTGGATACTATCAAGTAGAACTAGATGCAGAAACTACTTCAAAGTGGTATGCTCAATTTGAAGGCTGGGGATGTGAATGTGGTCATTGCCGCAACTTCTTAAAATTGGCTAGTAAGAGAGAACTTCCGAAACGAATTATGGAGATACTGGATGAACTCGGCATTTCACCAGAGAAAGCAACTTATGTATGTGAGTTGTTTACCGATGAAGCAGGCATACATTATCAGTTCAGCTATCGAATAGCGGGCACGATTATAGGTGCTCCCATTACTGATGGCGGCGAGAATGGGAACGAAGGACGCTGTTGTCACGAACCCTACCCATACGGAGCACCAGACTTTCCCAATCCTCACTTTGACTTGGAGTTCTATGCAACACTGCCGTGGGTTTTAGACGAAACACAAAACTGATAGTTACTCAGCCAATTCCAATTTATTGAACAGAATGAAACACGCCCAGACAGACTTTGAAAAATCTGTCTGGGCTACTTATTTGTTTATTGCAAAGCAAAATCCGTGCGCTATATATCCTTATGAGGTCGAGACTGTAATATCTCCGATAAGAATATCACGCTTTTCGCTGCGTTTTGTTTTTTCTACCTTTGGTTGCTTGCACAATTGGTGTGTTTTACTATAAGACTGCGGGATAATGAATGCATTTGGTATCCGTGGGTAACTAAATAAAAATGCAGGACAGAGAGCGTAAGCCCTCTGTCCTGTGTTTTTTACTGCGTCACGCGGAAGGTGCGTGCTTCGCCGTCTGTCATTTCAAACGAGAAGGCGAAAGAATACGTGCCGTCATCCTCGCGGAAGGACATATATCCGTCATAGCTGTAATGCTGGTAATCGTAATCGACCCAGTTGCCGCCTTCAAGCACCTGAATAGTGGGCTTGGTGAAGGAATCAAAGCCGTAAACGCGTACCGCGTAAATGGTAGAGCCGCCACCGCTGACGGTAAATTCTGCCATGTTGTCCTGTGCCATCACGGTAGGCAGATAAGCGTCTGCGATCACAGTGCCAACGCTTGCCTCGGTCTTGATAGGCGAGAGAACCGAATCCTCTCTGACGCCCAGCACGTTGGAGTCATCCTTGCTTTCGGGGGAGCCCCAAGGCAGCAGGATCATGTCAATGTGTACGGTGTCGCCCGCACGCAGGATCACGTCACCAAGGTCTGCGGTCAGGGTTGCAAGGTTGACTTCGCCGTCAAAACTTTCCTTGAGTACCAGATTGCCGTCGTAGTTCTTGCCGCCAATAATCATTGCGTAATCCTTGATGACGACAGCCATATTAACAGAATCTATTATATTATGCTTGGGATCGGAGTCAGCGTAGTAA
>JAGBXH010000410.1 GCA_017629395.1 Clostridia bacterium
GAGACCGGTTTGACCGAGGGCAAGAAGTGCTCCGTTTGCGGCACTGTTACCGTTGAGCAGACTGAGATAGCAGCTAAGGGTCACACCGAGGTCACCGTTGAGGGCAAGGACGCAACCTGCACCGAGACCGGTTTGACCGAAGGCAAGAAGTGCACCGTTTGCGGCACTGTTACCGTTGCTCAAACCGAGATTCCCGCTAAGGGATACACCGAGGAAACTGTTCCCGGTAAGGACGCAACCTGCACTGAGGCTGGTTTGACCGAAGGAAAGAAGTGCTCTGTTTGCGGCACTGTTACCGTTGCTCAGGAAGTAATTCCTGCAAAGGGTCACACCGAAGAGACTGTTCCCGGTAAGGACGCAACCTGCACCGAAACCGGCTTGACCGAGGGTAAGAAGTGCACCGTTTGCGGAGAGACCACCGTTGCTCAGGAAGAGATTCCTGCAAAGGGACACACCGAGGAAGTTATCCCCGGTAAGGACGCAACTTGCACTGAGGCTGGTTTGACCGAAGGTAAGAAGTGCTCCGTTTGCGGCACTGTTACCGTTGAGCAGACTGAGATCGCAGCTAAGGGACACACCTACGGCGATTGGGTAACCGTCAAGGAGCCCACCGCGACCGAGGACGGCCTCCGCGAAAAGGTTTGCGCATGCGGCGATAAGATCACCGAGGCGATCCCCGCAACCGGTGAGGATACTACGGCTGAAGATACTACCGTGGAAGACACCACCGTGGAAGACACTACTGTAGAGGACACTACCGTGGAAGATACCACCGTAGAGGACACTACTGTAGAGGACACTACCGTGGAAGATACCACCGTAGAGGACACCACTCATGAGGAAGTTCCCACCACGGAGGAGAGCACTCCCGAGGAAACCACCAAGGAAGAGGCAACCACCGAGGAAGAAAAGGACAGCTGCCGAGGCGTTGTTGGCGCAGGCGTGATCTTCGCAATTCTTGCACTGGGCGCATGCGTAGTGGCTAAGAAGGAAGACTAAGGAATTCCTTGCTGTATAAGCAAAAAATATCAAGACAGGTAGGCGTACTTTTGTACGCCTACCCGTTGGACTTTATGAAAAAAGGTGACGGTATGTCAAAAGTTTACGTAATTGCAAGCATGGCGCCAAAGGGAGATGTACTGTAAGATGACTAACTTCATGTTATCAAATAGCCTCGTGGAAAAATGCCCTGACATCCTTGACCTTTGGGATTATGATAAAAATAAGGATATCCACCCGCAGGACGTGTCTGTTCATCACAAGAAAAAGCTGTGGTGGAAATGCGATAAAGGGCACAGCTGGCAGGCACCGGTAAACGGTGTTGCGTCAAGTGGTACTCGTTGTCCTTATTGTGCGGGACACAAGGCTATCCCCGGAGAGACGGATATTGTGACGCTGGTTCCGGAAATTGCAGATGAGTGGGACTACGAAAAAAACGGCGAGCTTGACCCTTGCAACATAGCCCCTGCCTCGCATACAAAGGTCTGGTGGAAATGTGCTCTCGGTCATAGTTATCAATCTGCACCATATACGCGTACAGGCCAATACAAGTCCGGATGCCCTTATTGCGCAGGGCGAAAGGTTCTGTCGGGTTTTAACGATTTGGAAACTCTAAAACCCGAGTTGGCATGGGAATGGTATCAGCCGCTCAACGGTGACCTGAAGCCATCGGACGTGACACTTGGCAATAACAAAAAGGTGTGGTGGTGTTGCTCCGAAAATCACGTCTGGGAGGCATGTATTTACTCACGGACAAGATTTCGCGGCAGCGGTTGTCCTGTTTGCGCAGGTCTGGCAAAGCCACGCAGGATCAAGTATTTCGTCGATGATACATATATACGCTACAAAGGTCATAACTAACAGACGCCTCGGAGAAATCTGGGGCGTTTGTGATTTTTAACAAGTTTATATAATTACATTTGTATAATAGTTGCATTTACAGAATTCTACAAGAGTGATATAATTACAATAGGTTATATCGTTTTTTTACGGAAACTGAGTTTTATTCTTTTGGAGTTAGAACGATGAAAAATTTTAAGTCTATTGTAGCCCTGTTGCTTTGTGCAGTGATGGCATTGGCGACTGCTTCTTGCTCGGTAACAACGAGTGAAGCAAATGACGAAACGCCCGTTTTGAATGAGGGGGTACAGGGAATACCCGAGAACTCTCTTGGGGTGCCTGATCAGACAACATATCCGTCGCCGACAATCAATCAGCTTGACAAGACGACACAACAAGGATTGTTGGAAGCGGATGATCATGAGATCAAGGACACAGACGGTAGTTTTACCGTTCCTTTTGATATTGCTTATCCGGAGGCTTTCGAAGCAGGTGTGTTTGAGTATGATCCGACGGTATTGCTGTTGAAAATGGATAGTGAGTTTGACGGTCGGCTGACCTCCGCACTCAAGGCTTGTGGCTTTGAAGCGTTGGAGGCTTTTTGTGCTGTCACTGACGGCACGTGGTATCGTGCCACGCTGACGGAAGGCACCGTGATTACCGAGGCTGCCACAAAAGCACGTGCGCTGGAAGAAATTTTGATGGTAGACTATGATTACCTGTCCGAAAAAGCATCTGATGACGAGACGGAATGGTGGGATTCTGCGGTAGATTCCAATCCGCGCGTCAACGAGCAATGGTATCTGGATAGTTGCCACATTCAGGAAACTTGGGCGCATTTGGCAGAACAGGGAATTAACCCCGGCGGTTCGTCATCCATCATTGTAGCCGTCATTGATACGGGCGTGGACTATACCCACCCCGATCTGGCGAGCAGCATGTGGGTCAATCCCGGCGAAATTCCCGGCAATGGCATTGACGACGACGGAAACGGCTACAAAGACGATGTTCATGGTTGCAGCACGATTGGCAGCTCCTATGATCACAGCGGAAACCCCATGGACGATCACGGTCACGGTACGCACGTAGCAGGTATTATCGGCGCGGCAAACAACAAGGAAGGAATAGTTGGTATTGCGTATAACACCAAAATTATGGCTGTTAAGGCAGGTCAGGCAACGGGTGTGTTTAACCAGTCTGATATTGCTGAGGCGAGTCTGTACGCGTATGAAAATGGTGCGGAGGTTATCAATATGTCCTTTGGTGGCACAGCTTGCTCTTTGGCAGTGCAGGAAGCACTTGAAATAGCTTGGACAAGAGCGGTGCTGGTGGCTTCAGCGGGTAATAATGGCGAGCCGAATGAGGATTGGGGAGAGCAAGGAACAAATATTGTCCATTATGGCACCCCAAACTATCCTGCGGCGTTAAATTATGTCATTGGTGTTATGAGCATCAATCGCTTGGGTATGGAATCTATCTTTACTAACTGGGATACCAAGGCAAACAATTCTGTTGAATACGAAGTGTATGCTCCGGGTGAAGATATTCTCAGCACGTTGCCGGGTGGCAAATATGGCTATTTGAGTGGTACGTCTATGGCGGCTCCTGTGGTTTCTGCCATTGCGGCGTTATTAAGATCAAAATATACGGATAGGGATGTGTATCCTGCCAAATTCATAGATGGACAAATCTGTGCTTCCAGTGAAGAATATTCGATTTGTTGGAATTCTGATCACGCTTTTGGGCATAATGAGCAAATGGTTATAGATGCATACGCTGCGATGACCAAATTGCCAAAACCGGATGTGTACTTGTATGATTACTATCTTTTCGACGATACCAGCATATCGGGTAAAAATAACAGCGACGGGGATGTGAATGCAGGTGAGACGCTGAACATTGGAGCTGTGTTGTATAACCGTTGGGGAATGTCAAAGGATACAGTGATTCAAATTGACTCCATTGGTGGCATTATGGGTGAGGAAAATCCTTATGTGGAAATCATTACAGGAACTTCCAATTTTGACGGAGTGGGTACATATTCCACAAAGGATCAATTTGTTCGAGACCAAAACGGACTGATCGTCGGGGTAGATGAGCCGTTGATTGTCAAAATCAAGGATGATTGCCCCAATGATTATACAATTGTTTTGAATGTCACGCTTTCCTACAAGAATGGACTGGATGAAAAGGATATTCATTCCTATATAAAAAAAGCAGATGACAATGGTATACCGATTTGCATCACATTTAGTGTTCGAAATGGAGCACAATTTCCCAATGTTATCGATAAGGATACAGTAATTACCAATGATAAGTATTATATCCTAGATGGAACATGTACCGTATTGAAGGGCGTTACATTAACTATTGAGGAGGGCACACAAATCCAAATGTCTGCCGGATCTCGTTTTCGCGTGTTAGGCGATTTGATAGCAGCCGGTACGAAAAGTGATCCCATTTGTATTTTTAATAACGACATTGAAGAATCATCCTTGGGTCCTGTAACTCCAGGGCGCGTATTTCTAAATCACGCAATTGTTACCGGTAATATTGTTACTCGTGCCACAGAGATTAACAGCTGTGAGATTTCTCCGATTAGAGATAACTGGCGTAGCGTAGTTGCAGCGAATATAATTAGAAACAGTAATTTATATAATTGTGAAATCACTGCAGTTTTAATAGAAAAATCAATTATTCACATAGAGAATACCGATTATATTAACTGGATTGGTGCAGAAGCACTGTTTGAAAGTACAGTGATTTATAATGATGCATCAATTGCCTCTTTCAATATAGGATATGCGGAGTCATGTGCAATTTACGGTACATGGTCACATTCAAATACCATTTTTAATAATTGTATTTTTACCAATCATTTTTCGCGGGGTAATAGATATATAACTTTTAAAAATTACGAAGTGACCATGACCAAATTTCTTCAAGATACAGATACGAATTCAACCTATGTGCAATTTCAATTACGAACAGAATATGCAGAAAATGATGTTTCCCATCAAACAGTGATTGAAGAATTGTGTGAGAGGTTAGACGGATATTTGGTGTGCATGGAAACGCCAGAAGAATACGACTTTTTGCAAAAAAGAGGATTTTCTGGCTTGTGTGGAATTGCATATGGGGAATCACAGTGGGTGAATCAACAACCTATTGATAGTTGGCTTACGATATACGAGGATCGCTCTCCAGCTTATAGTGGATCGGGTCGAAACTATCCTGACACATATTCGGAAAAAGCGTATGTGTATATGTTTTATAATGACAATTATAGATATGATACATATTCACCTAATGAACGGTATGTTAGATTCGGTGACTCGGTGACATTATCATATGAGAAAATTGGTGGAAACTTCATCATTGAAATTCCCAATAGTGCTAATGTATTACAAAAAGACGACGTTATCAATATTGTGGATAGTTTAGAGTCTCACATTAAATATAGTTTATATTCATGTTCAGTTATCAACAACTTTAATAACAAATATTTGACATATGTGGCTGGTAATAGCCGGGCTGATTATGATGATTGTGAAACGAAAATTTTGCCGGAGTTTTACTGGGGGACTACTGATTTAGAACTGATTGAAGCACAAATTGATGACTATGATGATTCGCCTTATATGTGCGATCAAATCGACCCCACCGGTTTCCTCACCGAAGCCCCCTCAGATACTATGCCCTTCGTCGTCGATGCCTACCTTCTTAACCAGAACGGCGAGCGTGTCCGCACCGTCAACAACGAAACCGTAACTTTCGTAGTGGAATTCAACCGCGATATGGATACCAGTGTTCCTTTGAAAGTAACCTTCGGCTCTTCGGCGGAATATTTCTATGAGGACTACAATATCTCCGAGCACGGCAAGTGGGTGACGCCCCGTCGCTGGGAAGCTACTTACACGCTCAAAACCATCATTGAAAACGGTAATCATACCATCAAAATTGAAAACGGTTGCGCTGCTGACGATGAGTGGTTGAAGTTGTATGATGTCCCTGGACGTTTCATGTTTGAAATCGACACGACTGCTGCACAGGCGTTGATCATGCAGGGACACGCTACCGAAACGGGTATTCAGCTTTCCTGGATGCAGGACGATTACGATACGCTGATGGGTTATAACGTGTATCGTTCGGACCGCGAGGACGGCTACTATCAGCGTCTGAACAGCGCAGTCATTCCTTATGATCAAAAGGAATTCTTCGACGATACCGTTGAACCCGGCAAGGTTTACTATTATAATTTCACGGTAGTCAAGACCGATCTGACCGAGTCTGAGCCTTCGGGCAAGATCTCGTTGATGTCCATGGATACCATGGCGCCCAATATGTATCACAGTCCTGTGTACTCGGCACGAACGGGGGCGAACTTGATAATTGGCGCGACCGTAACGGATAACCTGGGTGTACATGAAGTGGTGCTGTATTACCGCGCCGTTGGAGAAACGGAGTGGAGAAAAACTTCCATGACCGCGCTTAACAGCCGTTATACGGGTATCATTCCGGCTGAATTCCTTTCCTTGGAGGGGATGGAATACTATCTTTGCGCCTACGATGGTATCAACTACACCTATAAGGGAAGTGCTGATAGTCCTTATGTCGTTGCAGTTCAACTTGCCGTGGATGATTCGGCACTTGGCGACGTGGACGGCGATGGAATCATTACAAACAAAGATGCATTAATGCTCTTGCAAGCAGCAAACGATCTTTTGAATTTGACCGAAGAGCAATTCTTGCGCGCAGACATCAATAAGGACGGTGAACTATCCGCGTCCGAAGCGTTGCGGATCTTGCAGTATGTAAGCGGCAAGGTAACGACCATCGGGGATTGATCAGGGTGCAGCTATGGTGAGACAAAAATATTTTTGGCGTTGGCTGATACCGGTGTGTATATGTATTGGCTGTGTCCTGTCGGTGTTTTCCTTCTCTGCATGGGCAGAGGAGGAAGAAACACCCTTGCCAAGTATAACGGCGAATGCCGTTCAGGTAACTGCGGGTCAATCCGTGACCGTGTATTTGCATGGCCGTGATTTTGCTTCCGTAGGAGCGTTGGATCTCTATGCCTTTTATGATCCTGATGTGATGACCTTGACAAGTTGTGACAAACAAACGCTGGCTAGTAGCGCGCAGGTATCTATTAATACCGATACACCGGGCGAAGCATGCTTTAGTGCAATTTCTACTTCCGGAATGAGCGGAAATGGAAACATATGGCGCTTACAATTTAAAATCAACGCACAAGCTGATGCAGGCATCTACCATATCAATTTTGCTGTGGGAGATGCGTATAATCTTGCTCTATCACCTGTTCAAATCGCGGATACTGTTTGTGCCGTTACTGTGAATGCGCCTAACCAAACTATCACTCCGCAAAAAATCACCGTGAATGCCCAATATAGCAGCAAGCAGTATCAGCAAGGGGATAGTTTCCAAGTAAAATACTATACCTCTTCGGCAGCAGGGATGGCTTCTGCGGAGTTTGTCGTGACCTATGATCCCGAACTGCTACTTCCCACGAGCGTTACTTTGGGCTCTCAATTGACATCCGCAAATGGCGCAATTTGGTCTGTCAATGATACGATGCCGGGATGCATCAAAATCTCTTATGCGGCTTTGGAGGGGCTGACAGGTTCTGTTAACCCTTTGGTCGCAGTGGATTTTGAAGTGGTTGAAAGTGTTGCGGAAAATACCGTGTCCAAAATAGAGATGACGCTTGATCACCCGTATGACAGTGCGCTGAATGCTATGACGGGTTCTAAAAGCACTGTGTCTCTCAACCTCAAGCCTGCCGATGTTGTACAGGTTTTGCCGGAGATTTCTGTTGAGAATGTCATATTTGACGGTAATACACTTCGTTTGGATATTTTAGCGCCCAGTGAAACTCAAATCGCAGCTGGAGATTTTTCTCTTGTGTTCAACACCGGTTTCTTGGAGTGTATTTCGATTGAGTGCCCAGCAGAGGGGTGCATGATGATTGGCAACATCAAAAACGACGACGGGAAGGTCTTGTTCTCTTTCATTTGCGAGAATGGTATTTCTCAAGATACGGTGTTGGCGACCCTGACATTTGATATTCTGCATTGCACGGATAATTCATCGTTATTCACGCTTGCAGGAAAAAATTTGGTTACTTCTGAATATGAAAAGATTGATGTCACGTATCAATCGGACTTTTCCAACATTGATTTGTCACATCAATTGACTTCTGTGGAGGCGCAGGCTCCCACCTGTACTGGTATTGGTTGGGACGCATACATGACTTGCTCACGTTGCGATTACACTACTTACGCAGAAAAGGCTGCGCTTGGGCACGATATGATGACTGATGCGGCAGTCGCTCCTGATTGTTTGAACACAGGATTGACCGCGGGTGCGCATTGCTCTCGTTGTAATGGCGCAACCACAGCACAGACGGAAGTGCCTGCGCTTGGTCACAGCCATAATGCAGTCGTGACGGCTCCTACCTGCACCGAGCAGGGCTACACCACGCACACCTGCCATTGCGGTGACGTTTACACGGATTCTTACGTGGATGCACTTGGACACACAGAGGTCATTGACGAGGCAGTTGCCCCCACTTGTACCACAACTGGCTTGACCGAAGGCAAGCACTGCTCCGTATGTAACGAAGTTCTCGGTGCGCAGACCGAGATTCCCTCACTTGGCCACAAGGAAGAGACCATTGTCGGTAAGGATGCAACCTGCACCGAGACCGGCTTGACCGAAGGTAAGAAGTGCTCCGTTTGCGGAGAGACCACCGTTGCTCAGGAAGAGATTTCTGCTAAGGGTCACACCGAAGAGGTCATCCCCGGTAAGGACGCAACTTGCACCGAAACCGGTTTGAGCGAAGGCAAGAAGTGCAACGTTTGCGACACCGTGATCACCGCACAGACTGAGATCGCTGCCAAGGGTCATGCTTACGGCGATTGGGTAACCACCAAGGAGCCCACCGCGACCGAGGATGGTATGCGCGAGCAGACTTGTTCCGCTTGTGGCGACAAGATTTCCGAGAAGATCCCCGCAACCGGTGAGGATACCACCGAGCCTCCTACAGAGGAGCCCTCGGAGGATACTACCGAGCCTCCTACAGAGGAACCCAGCGAGGATACCACTGAACCTCCTACAGAGGAACCCAGCGAGGATACCACCGAGCCTCCCACAGAGGAACCCTCGGAGGATACTACAGAACCTCCTACAGAGGAGCCCTCGGAGGATACTACAGAACCTCCTACAGAGGAGCCCTCGGAGGATACTACAGAACCTCCTACAGAGGAACCCAGTGAGGATACCACCGAGCCTCCTACAGAGGAGCCCTCGGAGGATACCACCGAGCCTCCTACAGAGGATCCCTCGGAGGATACTACAGAACCTCCTACAGAGGAACCCAGTGAGGATACCACCGAACCTCCTACAGAGGAGCCCTCGGAGGATACTACAGAACCTCCTACAGAGGAACCCAGCGAGGATACCACTGAACCTCCTACAGAGGAGCCCTCGGAGGATACTACAGAACCTCCTGCAGAGGAACCCAGTGAGGATACCACTGAGCCTCCTACAGAGGAACCCAGTGAGGATACCACTGAACCTCCTACAGAGGAGCCCTCGGAGGATCCTACAGAACCTCCTACAGAGGAGCCCTCGGAGGATACTACAGAACCTCCTACAGAGGAA
>JAGBXH010000411.1 GCA_017629395.1 Clostridia bacterium
GCCCTTTGACGAGCTTGTGGACGAAGCCATCGCAGGCATGTACCGCGTACAGATCAAAGCCAGATACTAATCAATTTTAACGACCTCTTTTGAAAGTTTTTGCGTCGCTTTTTTCAAAAAGCGACCGGGGACTTGGGGCAGAGCCCCGAGTCGCGCCCGCAGGCGCGAAAATCCTGACACGGCGTTTTTGGTTCTTTTTGCGCCCGCGGTGCCAAAAAGAACGGAGAGGGTTTTCTCACATAAACAATCAACAACCAAAGGGGCGGATTTCATATCCGCCCCTTTTTGCGGGCGATCACTGATCGCCCCTACGTTTTGTTAGTCCAATATTCTCTTCAAATCCACATCCGCCATAAACAGCGCGCCGTAGCTCATGGTAAGGTGGAACAGGGAAGTATTCCACTTGGTGTCCTTGCCCCAGCCCTCAAAGGTGGTGGTGCCGCCCTCGCGCAAAATGCGGCTCCACGTGCCCTCGTGCAACAGCGCGTTCAGGATGCGCTCTTGCTCGCCGTTTCGTACCAAGCCCCACATCATGGGGAAGGTGCAGAACATGGAAAGCGAGGACATGGTGTGCTCGTCCAGCATCGCGAGGATGTTTTGCTTGGTCTCGGCATCGGGGCACAGATCAAGGCCATAGGCAAATACGTTGCCCACAAGGCTGACGTGCCCGGTGCTCTCGCCGTCCTTGAACACCTTGCGCTCCTTGTCGTAAAATGCCTTGTAAAACGCATCAAGCAAGGGGGATTCGTCACGATACTGCGGCAAACCAAGCTCGCGCGCCATCTTGTTGGCAAAGCGCACGGCGGCTATATAGTAGGCGTTGATCGAAACGTGCGCCTGGTGGCAAACCCGCCCCTCGCGAATGTCTACGTCATAGCCGTGTCTGAAGTTGGCAGGCCACTCCACCACGCACCATTTGTTCAGCTCCTTGATTAAGTAATCGTGCTCGTATTCCGCACGGTAAGCATCCAAAAGATCCACGACCTTGGCGTAATTCTGCGCCATATACGCCTTGTCGCCTGTCAGCCTATAGTGCCACAGCACCAAATAGACTAACATCAAGGGATATTCGGCAATCTCCTGCATAAAAGAGCAATCCATGCACGTGACCAGCGTGGGCGTGATAAAGCGCGTGCAGAACGCATCGTCGATCAGCTTGCGCACCATGGAATCGTCACCCGTCAGTACCATGTGTGTCAGCGCGGTATAGCAGCCGTCACCCAGGTAAAAGCCCTTTTCGCGCTCCATGCAGTCCTGAATGACCTCCTGCACGCCGTATTTTTGCGTGTTGACGCAAAGCTCCCAGATGCGGCGCAACTGCTCATTCTGCGCATAAGCGGGCTTCAATGCGGCTTTTAACTCGAAGGGATAGTGCCGCGCACGCAGGGCAGCATCCACAAAACGCGCCCCCTTTGGCAGAATCAGCTCGGCATAGCGGAATGCTTTGTAATCAAACCACGAAAGGCGGCTCTCGCCCGTGCCAAGAATCCATTTTTCCTCATAAACACAGTTGGCGCGCAGAGCGTAGCGCACAGATCCGTCATCACTTAGCTCCTGCCCACAGCGCACAACGATTTCGTCACCGGCGTTTCCGCATGCCACGGCATCTAAGTAGCCGACATACGTCGCACCGAAATCAAGAAAGACGCGGTTGTCCTCAAGTTTGATCTGCACGGGGGCAACGTGCTCAAAGACCAGCATGGCGCTCTTTTGCGCGGTGACTGTGTGATCGTCATACGTACAGATGCTTGCGCTTGCCCAATCGCTATCGTCAAAATCGGGACGCGCAAAGCCTGCCTCGCGGGCGCGGCAATCGTAGGTTTCGAGAAACTGCGTCTGATAGCCGCACGTGCCGCTCTCGGTATATCCCGTGTGCAGCGTGGCCAAGAAGCTTTCATCGCTGGAAAGAATGATTTTTTCGTCAATCTCCACGTCGCAAAGCAGACCGTGTCGGTGGTCGCCGCTCTGCCAGACGCGATTGATCAATCCTTGATATAAGGTGTGCACCGCGATCACGTTTTTGCCCTTGACCAGATAAGGCGTCAGGTCTATTTCATTGTAATTGTATTGAAAATGATACGAGGGCGCAGGACCCTGCGCGACAAAGTTACCGTTTACGTACAGCATATAGTAGTCGTCCGCCGTGATCAGCATGCGCGCACGCTCAAACGCCTTGGTCAGTACAAAGGTCTTGCGAAAGAGCACGTGTCTGTTTCTGTGCTCGGAGCAATCCAAGGTCAGCGGCTCAAGCTGACGGTGAAATACGTTCCTTGGCGCAAGGGCAGCAAGCTCTGCGCAGGAGATCCATTTTCCTTGGAATTGATGTGACATAAAGTGCTCCTTTCAAAATCGTCCTTTTTTGTATTGTAACATAAAAGCAGACGCGAGTCAAGCATAAAAAGAGAGAGCCCCGAAAGACTCTCTCTAAATTGTTATTTGGTGGGAATATTCTCCACAACAGCGTAGCCGGTAGCCAGCTGGATGTTTTCAAGATCCGCACAGAATTCCTTGATCTCATCCAAGGAGTCGTTCATTGCCACGTAAGCAATATCCATGTAGGTGGTCTCGGGGGTAACGGTGCCGAATGCATCCAAGCGCAGGAACCTTGCGGCAAACGTGCCGTCATCAGCAGGTGTGAAGGAAGCAAGACCGAACGCCTCAAGGTCAAAGACCATGACGTGCCACTCGCCGTCCTCAATAATGCCGGGCGTGTGCGCGTAGTCCTTGTTGCCGGTGGGGCCTGTGGTGGTCGTGCCGGAGAAGAACTCAATGGTGGTAAACTGCTGCTGCGCAGAGGTGGAGGTGCGGTAGCGGATGACAGCGTACTTGCCGCTTTCATCTCTGTTATCGGTGAATATCGTGAAGTAAGCTTCGCCCGATGCATTATCGCCGTACAAACGCAGGTAAGAGCCGTCAGATGCAAGCTCCAATTTGCCAAAGCCTGCAGCGGATACCTTTTGTGCCTCCAGCTGTGCGGGCGTGAAGTAAAGGTTCATGGGCGTCTTGGGAACGTCGGGAGTCTCGGGCTTGCTCTGCTCGGGATTGGGGTCCTCGGGCCAGCCTGCAAATTCCTTGTCAAGCTCTACCTTAAAGGTGCGTGCCTTATCGGACATGGTGACAACAAAGGAGTAAGAGAAGGTGCCGTCACCGTCGTAGTGTACCATGTAGCCGTCGTAATAGTGGTGGAAGCCCTTGGTGTCGGGATTATCCAGCGAATTGACCTTATATTCCACCCATTTGCCGTCTACCTTTTCGTAGATCTTGGGAACGGACAGGGCAGAGAAGCCGTAAACGCGCAGGGAAATGTTGTTCTCACCGCCGCTTAAGGTGAATTCAGCGGTGTCGTTTGCTGCTTTGATTCCGGGCAGGAAGACGGAGCTGACGTTCTCGCCAACCGCCACGTCAACCTTCAAGGGATCGATGATCGAGTTCTGACGAACGTCCAGTACGTTCTGATCGGGATGCTCAGCTCTGTAATCGGTCAGCTGAGAGCCCCAGGGCATGATGATGGCATTGATGGTAAAGGTGTCGCCCTTCTTCAAGGTAACCTGCTCCAGATCCAGCGTCAGGTAGGAAGCAAGGCTGACGTTCTTGACAACGAAGGGAGCCGTGCACTTCTGACCGTCGATAATGAATTCCGAGCTTGCAACCAGGAAGGCTACGTTTACGTAGTCTTTGGTGTTGCCCGTGTAGATCTTGCACATGTCAAAGTAGGGGAACTGATCGCCCAGCGTGTAGTAAACGGGGTTGCTCTCTACCGTATTAGTTACCATCTGGGGCTTATTGGAAGCATCCAGATAGCCAAGCTTCTCGTAGTCGCCGCTCAGTCCGCGCACGGAGTAGAAGGAGAAATCACGCTTGAAGTTCTGGAACGTA
>JAGBXH010000412.1 GCA_017629395.1 Clostridia bacterium
GCATCACCGGCTTTGCTCTTCCCCTCTTCGGGGCGAAAAATATGAAATTCTCTCATTACGGCAGAATATCTCCATCGGTACAGCTGACGTGGAGATTGGTCTGCGCGCAATCCACCTGCGCCCACTGCTCCTGCGTCATATCCGCATACACGCGGACAGACACGGGTTTGGTGTTATTTTTATACTGCATGACGCTGAAATACTGAATATCCTCATGCAAATGGATACCGCCCAACGAGCACACGTTGCGGCATCCCATCAGCTTAAGCATGCTTTCGGTTTGCTCATCGGTCAGATGCTTTTTGCAAAGCTCCAGCACCTCTGCATCGAAATCGGAATGTTCCTTAAGAATCGTAGGCACGGTTGTCAAAAAGAAATTGCTTGCATGTTCGTATTCATTCTCCGTGCTGCCCACGAATACGTAAACGTCCTCATATTGCGCCAAGGGGCATGCAGCGTAGAGCGCATTGTCGCTTGGATTGGAAGCGGACAGCAAAAAGTAGTGCGAGGTGAATTTGACAAGATCAAAGCCGCCGATATCGTGGGCTTCCAGATCTGCAAGCCAACTCTCCATGCTTGCCTTGGTTATAACCTGCGGAAAATAATCGTTCATGTATAACGGAGCCAGCTCCACGCGCACACCCACCACCTTTTCACCACCCGGCGATTGCTTGGGAATCTCAACCTCTGCACTATTGTTGGGATCGAGAATAATCTCGGAAACGTAGCAGGTGCCGTCACCGTTGGAGGTATACATCAAATAATACGGCTGCTTTGCAAAGGGATCGGCAGGATCGGGCTTACCCAGCTCGCCGATCAAGCCACCCGAAACCACATCGGACAAATCGCAAGAGCAAAGCAAAAGCACTAACGTAATCGCACATATAAGAACGCCTAACTTTTTCATAAAAATCACCTCATGAAACATGAATTTGCAGAATATTCGGATCTATATAATCGTAAATGGCATTGCGGAATTTGTCAAAATCCCTGATGCCGTAAAGCACATGCAGGTCGGGCACTTCTACCCTTTCCTTATAATACTCGCTGTAATCGCGCAAAAATTCCAACTCGGCATGCCCCTTGATGATCACATGCCCTGTATGAAACAGCTTTTCTACAGCATTCTGCCGCAGTTCAATCGAATCGACACGGCTGACGGTCAGCTCGGTGCGAATGCGCTTGTGATTTTTATGCGAGTGCCTATACCTGATATAATAGTTTTGGCGGTAACTGATCCCGCGCTCACTAAGGCAAAGGGCGTGCGGATTGTTTGAGAGCAGCGCGGTCACGTTGGTAACTCCAAACAGCACTGCCATGAACGCAAGCAGATAATACCCTTCTTCGCTGCCGATCATTGCCACGGTTGTGATCAGAAAAAAGACCGCGGTTACGATGGGATACCACCAATTTTTCTTGTTCTGTATGCTCCAAAGAGGGTTTAGCTTAAACTCCATCATTTCACCTCATAGCTGTCGTTGTACAAAACCGCTGCGTTCTGCACTTGATTATTGACCTCGTTGCGAAAGCGGTCAAAATCGGTCACACCGCTAAATTCATGCTTTGTGGGAAGCTTGAGCCAATTGACGTCATAGCCTTTCTCGGCATACTCCATCAAAACGTCCTGTTCCTCTAAAAAAGACGGCTCGGCTTTACCAATAAAGGCCACTCTTCCCATATTGAACTTTTTTTCAAGCTCGTTTTGGTACAGCTCCACCTTTTGCAGATTCGCTACAGTCAGC
>JAGBXH010000413.1 GCA_017629395.1 Clostridia bacterium
CCCACCGTTCCCAAGCCCAACCCCGAATATCCGCAGGTATTTGAGCTGGGTATCGAGATCGCTAACCGCGTAGGCAGCGACCTGATCGTGGCAACCGACCCCGACGCAGACCGCGTGGGCGTCATGACCAGAACCGCAGACGGCTCCTTTAAGACCATTACCGGCAACCAGATGGGTGCTTTGCTGCTTGACTATATTCTGACCGCATACGAGGAAACCGACAGCATGCCCGAGCATCCTTATGCTGTCAAGACCATCGTTTCCACCGAGCTTGCCGCTGCTATTTGCGCAGCACACAACGTGACCATGCACAACGTGCTGACCGGCTTTAAGTTTATCGGTGAGGTCATCAAGAACTACGAGGCAAAGGGATACGGCTCGTTCATTCTGGGCTTTGAGGAAAGCTACGGCTACCTCAAGGGCACTTACGCACGCGACAAGGATGCCGTTGTAGCATCCATGCTGATCTGCGAAATGACCGCTTACTATAAGGCTAAGGGCATGACGCTGTGCGACGCGCTTGAAGGACTCTATGCACGCTACGGCTACTGCTATGAAACCAACGTAGAGATCTACATGGAGGGCTTGGACGGTGCTGCACGCATGGCTGCTATGATGGACACGCTGCGTAACGATCCTCCCGCAGTCTTTGGCGGTGTGGACGTCGAGCTGTTCGGCGACTACAAGACCGAGACCTTTACAGAGCTGGCTACGGGCAAGAAGATCCCCACGGGGCTGCCCAAGTCCAACGTGCTGTACTTCAAGCTGGTAAACGGCGACGTCATCGTCGTGCGTCCTTCGGGCACAGAGCCCAAGATCAAGTTCTATTTCCTGCTGCTTGGCAAGGATCAGGCTGACGTACTTGCAAAGCTTGAGGGCTACAAGAAGACTTTAGAGGCTTAATTGCATATAAAAACCCCGCCAACGGCGGGGTTCATTTTATATCCGTTTGAATATCGGATAGAACAAAAGAACAAGCAAGCTTGACCGTTTATTCTAAAAAGATTGACGCAATCACACCAATCGTTCCAATTACCGTTAAAACGATTGGAACACCGTAAGCATCGCTTTTGGAAATCTTGCTCCAATCTATTTTATTCGGTGTCATTTTATTGTGATATGCGTTTTGGTACGAGCAAAATATATGCTTCCATCTGCACTTATAACCAATAAATGTCCAAGCAGCATAAAGCAGAAAACCGATTGCCATAACAAGCAATCTTCTTGAAAATAATAGCGCGCAAAACGCTAACGGCACTAAAAAACCGTATCTGTGGAAATACGCAAGCGGAACAATAAAATCCTCTTTTCTTACGTATCGCGTCTTTTTCTTTTTTGCCATATCAGATAATCTCAACCTGACACATTTTCATGGCATCAAGCGCGTTTTGGTGGCTTTCGGGCGTCACGCCTGCGCAGGCGTTTGCCACCACGAAAAGCGGAATTTCGGGGTAATATGCCTTGATCAGCAATGCGTTGGAAATGACACAAATGTCGGTGCACAGACCGCAGAGCGTGATGCTCTCAATGCCCTGTTTGTCGGCAAGCAGCGCAATCAACTCTTTAGAGCCAAAGGTCAGCTTATCAATGGCGGGAGTAGTGCGAAGCGCCTCCAGCTCCGGATGGATCTGCCAGCCCTCGGTGTCCTTGATGCAGTGCGGCACGGGCAGATGCTTGCCCTCCTCGGTGCTCATGTAGTTTTCAAAATGCGTGTCGCGGGTAAAATACACTTCACCGTCAAAGCCCTCGATCAACGCCTTGACCGCAGGCACAATGGCGATCGCCTCGGCAGAACCCAAAGCCCCGTCCACAAAATCCTTTTGCATATCGACAACAATCAAAACTTTCATGATACTTCTCCTTTAATTGATTTGAATACAAACAACCTCGCGCGGGTTAAACAAGCGCGGAATCATACCGCCCGTATTTGCCGTGCCGCGGGAAATGACCAGCCTGCCCTCATGCACCCCCGACGTGTATTTGGGAAAAATGCCTTGATCGGGCGCATACAGCC
>JAGBXH010000414.1 GCA_017629395.1 Clostridia bacterium
ATGGATTTTATGACGCTTTGTGCAGAGCGGTATTCGGTGCGCTCGTATCTGCCCGATCCCGTGCCCCAAGAGGTACTTTCGAAAATTCTGCGCGCAGGACAGCTTGCGCCCACCGCAAAGAATCATCAATCGCAAAAGATATTCGTCATGCAAAGCCCCGAGGCAAAGGCAAAGCAGCAAGCGCTGCACGCTTGCTACGGTGCTCCCTTAGTGCTCTTGGTGTGCGGTGACGAGGAAATTGCCTGCAACCGCCCCGTAACGCATCATTCCATGGCGGAAATGGACGCCTCCATCGTGGCAACGCACATGATGCTGGCTGCAAAGTCGCTGGGTGTGGACTCGACCTGGATCTGCGCCTTTGACCACGCCATGGCAAGCGAGCTGTTCTGCCTGCCCGATCACGTCAAGCCGCATCTTTTGCTTGCGCTTGGCTATCCCGCGCCCGACGGCACGCCCTCGCCCAGACACACCGACCGCAAGCCGCTGGAGCAGACGGTGACATACCTTTAATTTAATAACGCTCCGTAGGGGCGATATATTTCGGCAAAGCCGAAATCCGAATCGCCCGCTAAAGAGCATCGCCCCTACGGTATCCCGTTTATGACTGTTCAATCGAATTTTTGAAAGGAGAGATCCTATGGAACAAAACAAAACCGTGCTTTCCATCAAGCACGTATCCAAGCACCTTGGCAAACGCAAGATCCTCTCGGATATCACGCTGGACGTTAAGGAAGGCGAGATATTCGGATTTTTGGGCCCGAACGGTTCGGGTAAGACCACCACGATCAAGCTGATTTTGGGACTTTTACGCATGGAGAGCGGTGAGATCAGCATTTGCGGTCACGACAACGTCAAGGAGTTTGAGGACGCCATGCGCTGCGTGGGCGGCATTATCGTAAACCCCGAGATGTACAAGTATCTGACAGGCAGACAGAATCTGGAGCAGTATGCTCGTATGTATCCCGATCTGCCCCGCGAGAGAGTAGACGAGGTCATCCGCCTTGTGCGCATGGAGAGCCGCATTGACGATAAGATCGCCAAGTATTCGCTTGGTATGCGCCAGCGTCTGGGCATTGCGCAGGCGGTGCTGCATAACCCCCGCTTGCTCATTCTGGACGAGCCGACCAACGGTCTTGACCCTGCAGGCATCAAGGAGCTGCGTGACGTGCTCAAAACGCTGTCGCGCGAGCAGGGCGTGGCGGTATTCGTATCCAGCCATATGCTGTCCGAGCTGCAGCTGATGTGCGACCGTGTGGGCATTATTGACCGCGGTGTGACCGTGGGCTATCGCTCGCTGGACGCGGACGGTATGATCGAGGAGGACGAGGCAGCGCACTATACCTTGGAAACGCCGGATGGAGAAAAGGCAGTAGAATTGCTTTCGGCAAGCGCACTTTGCACGGGTGCGCAGTATGACGGTGCGCTGAGCTTTGACGCCGTATGCGACAGCGTGCCCGAGATCGTTTCGCTTTTGTGCCGTGAGGGCGTGCGCGTGTACGGCCTTGCAAGACAAAAGAAATCCTTGGAAGATACCTTCCTTGAAATGACCGATACGGCGGACGTGGGCACGCAGCCCGTCGTCGAAAAGCAACGCCGCGCAGCGAAAGGAGGAGAGGACGCATGAAGCAGTTGATCAAAAATGAGCTTATCAAGCTCCGCGCGCAAAAAACCTACGTCGTGCTTTCCTGCATCGTGCTGGCACTTGTGATCGTTGTGTCCTTCTTTACCTCGGTGCTCATGACGCCCTTGAATATGCTGATCACGCACCGCAAGAATTTTTTGACCGAAAGTGCCGCTTACTCCTGGGCGATTGAAAAGATCAAGGAAGACCCCGACAGCGCGCTTGCGGGTGTTTTGCGCACGGTCTTTAAGGATCCCAAATCCAAATCGGACGAGATGCGCGAGCAGGCAGAAGAGGAGTGGGAGAACGGCTATAAATCCGCTTACGTGGAGAGCATGGCGTACGCTGCGTTCTTCGACCTTGCCGAGCAAAATGCTCTTGAGGATTGGGTCGTGGAGAGCGTACGAAGCAGTCTGCTTGGTCTGTACCGTTGGAGAGAGGTCTACGAGGGTGTCGGGAGCGGCAAATACACCGCAGAGGATATCAATAATGACACGTATCTGTTTTATCTGCTGACCGAATTCCCTTATGCCGATCAGGTAGAGGAGGAGATGTGGTTCGACATGTCCTGGGACTATGATCCCGAAACGGAGAAAAGCACCGTCAAGTTCTATCGCCTTGACGATATGGGATTGCGCCAAGAGTGCACGCTTGCCGAGGTGCTGGAGGCGATCTCGGTCTATAAGCCGATCTGTGATCGAATGATCGAGGAAACAGAGCAGTACGCGCTGACCATTGAGCCGGATGGCTATTACGATGCGCTGATCATGCAGGAGCAGGGTGAGCTGAGCAATGCCCGCGAAGCGCTTGCAAAGATTGAGGACGCTCTGGCAAATCCCGATCCCAATGATACGAACCCCGAGTACACACGTGCGTATAACGAGATGGAGCTGGCACATTGCCAAGGCACGATTGAGGATATTGAGCGCGTCATTGCTGCGTATGAGGTTCTTAAAGAAAAGGGCGCAAGCCCGAGCGGAAATGCATTTGCGCTGGTAAAACAAGTATTGCCCGATGCCCTGGAGATGCGCCGCAGCAACATGCGCCGCGTGATGGAAAGTGAGATAAACGGTGACTTTATCCTGCTTGCCAAGGCGCAGCAAAGCAACTTCAAGCATCAGATCCGTGTGTATGACAAGGCGATCGTTGCCATTGAATATGCCTATACGCACGACGTGCTGCCCGAGGATATGCATCAGAGCAGTGCAAAAGCCACGCTGATCAATAATTTGTCCACCGCGTCGTTTTTGATCAGCGCGATCACGGTCGTGCTTGCCAGCATGATTTTGTCGCGCGAGTTTGCAACAGGCACGGTCAGACTGTGGGTCATTCGCCCCAAGACCAGAAGCAAGCTGCTTGGCTCCAAGATCGCCACGCTGCTTATGTACGTTTGTGCCATGATGGGTGCAAGCTTTGTCATAACGTATATTTTTGCGCTGCTCAATCATTTTATTGACCTGTTCTTCTACGGAGAGAGCACGCTGTTCGTCAATAATTACGGCGTACTGTTCGGCAAAGCCTTTGCCATTCCCGCGATCGCAGAGCATTTGTGGGCACTTGTCGTGCTGACGCTGCCCGTGATTTTGTATGCGATGCTGTGCCTGTTTGTCAGCGTGCTGACCAAGAAGGGCGTGCTGAGCATTGTGTGCGGTATGATCGTGTTGATGTTTGCAAAGGATATTCAGGCACTTGCGCTGATCGTTGCCAACTACACGGGCGTGTTCGGATACGCGCTGCAGATCACCGTGCTGCCGTATCTGGGTATGGACAGATTGCTTGTCACCGCGCTGGATTTCGGTGCTTCGGCAGGACTGATGGGTATGCTGGACGGACTTGGCGCGCTGACGGGACTTGAGGATATGCTCATGTCGACGATCTGGGGCGCGATGCCTTACGTTTGCTCCTCCTTTGTAGGCGTGGGCGTGTTGGTTGCGCACATCGTGCTGATCATTCTGGCAAGTCTGTTTGCCTTTAAGAGAACGCAGATCAAGAGCTGATCGTCATATGATCAAGCCCCTTGCGAGATTTTTGCAAGGGGCTTTTTGTGTGCAAGCAGGGCAAATGCCCTCTGCCTTTGCAATCTCTGCACCGATGATTGATATTTCGACACGAAAACGATTGCTTTTTTTTCAGATGTGTGATATAATATAAACTGACTAATTTTCGGGATAGATTCTTACCCGAGTTTGATTCGATCAGGAGGAAAGAAGAATGAAATTAAAGTATGCCTACATACTTGCCGTGACGGTGCTGATCGCGTGCCTTGCGCTGTTTGCCGCGTGCGATACCACACAGCAGGTCGAGCCGCCCGTGCAGTATGATCTGAGCTTTAGTGCTGACGGCATAATCTGTCGCACGATACAGATCAGTGGCGACGAGTCTGTCACTCTGCAGGAAGCCCCCGCCAAGGAGGGGTACATCTTCAACGGTTGGTTCTTTGATGAGGGCACATGGACACAGTTGTTCTATGCGGAGGCATTTAAGGATAAGGCGATCGATCACGATGTGACGGTTTATGCCAAGTACACCCCTGTGAAATATGCCGTGAATTATTTGCCAAACGGTGTGCTTCACGACAGTGTGACCGAATATACCATTGAGCAGCAGGCTGAGCTGAAGGCTGCGACCCGTGAGCACTACGACTTTGTCGGTTGGTTTACCGACGAAGCGTGCACCCAGCAGATCTATGAGATCGCACAGGGCACGACGGGCAATCTGACGCTGTACGCAAAGTTTGTTCCCACCGAATATAAGGCGATCTTTATGGACGGTGAGAGCGTGGTTGCCGAGGTCCCCTATACGGTTGAGAGCAAGAGCATCAAGGCACCTGCAGTTCCTGAGCATGCGGGATATACGGGTGAATGGGAAGCGTTTGAGCTTGTGCCCGGCGGCATCAAGGTAAACGCAAAGTACACGCCCGTGGATTACAAGATCACCTATGAGGGTGTCAAGGCAACAGAGCATAAGAATCCTGCAGGCTATAACGCAACCGAGCTGCCTCTTCTCTTGTTGGAAGCAACGCGCGAGCATTACATCTTTGTCGGCTGGTATTCCGATGCAGAGCTGACCAAGGCTGTGACGGAGATCGCAGCAGGCACGGTCGGAGATCTGACCCTGTATGCCAAGTTTGTTCCTACCGAATATAAGGCAACCTTTATGGACGGCGAGAGCGTGGTTGCCGAGATCGTCTATACGGTGGAAACCGAGAGCATCGAGGCTCCCGCAGTGCCCGAGCACGCAGGCTTTGCCGGCAAGTGGGAAAAGTTTGAGCTGACCCCCGGCGGCATTACGGTAAAAGCCGAATATACCGAGATTGATTATACGATCACCTATGAAGGCGTTATGCCCGAGGAATTTGAAAACCCTGCAGGCTATAAGGTCACGGATGAGGCGATTGTGCTTAACGATGCAACGCGTCAATATTACAAGTTTGACGGCTGGTACACCGATGCGGAATATACCAATCGTCTGACCGAGATCGCAGCGGGAACGGTGGGCGACCTTGTATTGTATGCAAAGTGGACGCCCGTGGAATACACCGTCATTTATCTGGACGGCAACACGGTGGTTGCCGAGATCATTTATACGGTAGAGACCGAGAGCGTTACTGCTCCTGAGGTGCCCGTGCATCCCGGCTATACCGGTGCATGGGAGGCGTATGAGCTTGTGCCCGGCGGTATGACCGTCAATGCTTTGTACGAGATCATCACCTATACTGTGACTTATGAGAATACCAAGGATGTCTTGCACGGCAATCCCCTTACGTACGTTGTCACCGATGAGACCGTCGTGCTTGCAGATCTTGCAAAGGACGGATACGTCTTTGAAGGCTGGTATGCAGGCGACGTTCGCGTAACTGAGATCGCGCAGGGCAGCACGGGAGATGTGGTGCTGACCGCAAAGTGGACGCCTATTGTGTACAATGTCAAGCTGCACTTTGATCCTGCTTGGGGCAAATATGCAGAAGGAATCAAAAATCCCGTTACCTTTACCGTAGAGGACACCATGGTGCTGGAAGAGCTTGTCTGCCTGATCCCCGGCTACGTATTTGACGGCTGGTATACCGAAAAGAACGTGGGCGAGGGCGGCGAGATTCGCGAGCTGATCGCGCACGTCGGTGACGTGGAGCTGTATGCACACTTCGTGCCCAAGGTATATACCATTACCTACGTTGGCGCAGAGGGCGCGACCAACGTCAACCCCGGTATGTACACCATTGAATCTCAGGCAATCAATCTGCTGCCTGCAAGCAAGGTGGGTTACATTTTCGGCGGCTGGTATCTGGATGAGGCTTTGTCGATCCCTGCATCGCTGCTGATCCCCGAGGGCAGCATGGGCGATATGACACTGTACACCAAGTGGACGCCCGTGACCTATACCATTGAATACGATGCAGACGGCGGCGTGCTTCCCGAAAACCCCGTTGTTTACAATATCACGCAGACGCTGACGCTGCAGGCACCCACCAAAGCCGGCTACGTTTTCAAGGGCTGGTATATGGCAGTCGAGCAGAAGGATGAGTTGGAAAATGATGATGGAAATGAAAGCATAACGGAGATTCTCGTTACGCAAATCACGCCCGGCATGACAGGCAATCTCAAGCTGGTTGCACGCTGGACTCCTATTTATTATTCCATTACATATCATCTGTACGGTGGCGAAAATCCGCAAATGAGTATGTCTGATCTGTTGGCAGGCAATCTGACTGGCAATTTGCCGCTCTATACTGCTGAAGTTCCCATGATCCCGTTGTTCCCGGCAACCAAGCCCGGCTACAAATTTGAGGGCTGGTATTCCGATCCCACGTACACCTCGCGCGTGATGATGATTCAAACGAGCGAGTGTAAGGATGTGGTGCTTTACGCGAAGTGGAGTTTGATGACTTATAAGATCGAATACGTGTTGCCTGAGAGTGCAGAGCATGAAAACATAGATTCTTATACTGTGCTGGATGGGATTACAGTTCTGCTTCCTGCTACCATGCCCGGTTATACTTTTGACGGTTGGTATAAGGATCCCGAGTTTAAGAGTGTCGTAACACACATTGCCGGTACGGGTGAATATGGAGATGTGACGCTGTATCCTAAGTTTGTTCCTGAAAGCTATCATATTTGGCTGGGTACAGAAGAGGCAGATGAATTTGTTGTAATCTTCAATTACAACAATGAGGAAGAACAGCTTGTTACCCAGACGGTTTCTATGAATCAAGGACTCGTATTCCCTGAAGTACCTGTAAGAGCGGGGTATTTGTTTGCTGGTTGGTATGAAAGTGCTGACTTTACAGGTGATGTCTTTGATTTCTCTGTGCCCGTAGTGGGAAATGTGACTTTGCATGCAAAGTGGATTGAAGCATCCTCCATCATCCCCATCAATACTCCTGTAAAAGTAGAGTTAAACGGTCTGACTGAGCATAAGTTCACTTTTGTTTCGCTGACAAATGCAGTTATCACAATCGCTACCGAGGGTGATTTGGACACTCGCGGAACCTTGTGCGATGCAGATGGCAAGGTGCTGCTTACGAACGATGATGCAAGTGTTACCAATAAGAACTTCCGTATTGTTTTTAACGCGGTAGCTGGAAAGGCATATACGATTGTAGTGTATGCTTATAGCGAAACGATTCAGGGTACTGTAACGCTGTCTGTTTCCGGTGATACAACTGTACCTGCAGGCGGAAAGGCGTTCTTGCCCAACCTGTTCGAGGTTAACAGTGGAGAGAATTATCATTTGCCTGTACCTGAGGCTCGTGAGGGATACAAGTTCCTTGGCTGGGCAGATGTGGAAGGCACGATGTATACCAACGGTAAGGGCAAGAGTTTGAAGGCTTGGGATGGCATTGCCGATGTCGTGCTGCATGAAGTTTGGGAAGAGATGTATTACGACGTGTCTTTTGATACAGTCGGTGGTTCTGCTATTGATTCGTTCAAGCAGTATACGGGTGATACTGTTGATGTAATGTTGCTTGTTCCTGAAAAAGCAGGGTATCGCTTCCTTGGCTGGATGCTTGACGGTAAGTTGTTTACAAATGGTAGCATGCCGGATCATGACATTACCCTGACTGCTGTATGGAAAGAGATTACTTATACGATTACGTATGAGAATACTAAGGATGTTTCTCATAACAACAGTACAACATATACTATTACAAGTGATACGATTGTTTTGGGTGATCTTTCCAAGATTGGATATACCTTTAACGGCTGGTACACCGATGCAGAATATACCAATCGAATTACAGGGATTGCCGAGGGAACGGTTGGTAACCTTATACTGTACGCGAAGTGGACTCCTATTGAATATAAGGTAGTCTTTATGGATGGTACGGATGTGATTGATAAGGTTGTTTATACGGTGGAAACCGAGAGCATTACTGCTCCTGAGGTGCCCGTGCATCCCGGCTATACCGGTGCATGGGAGGCGTATGAGCTTGTGCCCGGCGGTATGACCGTCAATGCTTTGTACGAGATCAACACCTATACCGTGATTTATGAGAATACCAAGGATGTCTTGCACGGCAATCCCCTTGCGTACGTTGTAACCGATGAGACCGTCGTGCTTGC
>JAGBXH010000415.1 GCA_017629395.1 Clostridia bacterium
CGCCCACACCGCAATCGATTTGCGCAAGCACCTGCTCGCCCTGCAGCCGCTCAACGGAAAACGGATCCACCACACCCTCGGTTTGCTCCGTGACGGGTAACGAACCGAAAATGCGTGCCCCCGCGCGCAAGCGGCAACGAATGTTCAGCTTGCGCGGTGCGCTGACTCTTCCCACTACGCTTTCGGGTACGACGTCCGCCATGCACAGCTCTGCCTCACAATCGCCCGACTCAAACGGCACGCTGAACGTATATTCGGTGTGCAGCGGTGCGCAGTACAGACCACCATCATTGCCCATATACAGCACATAATAGTCCAGCGTGCCCGAAAACTCGGCATTCCCCGCACCCGCATACGGTGCTGCAGGCAGTACGCAGGGGCGAATGCGCAATAGTCGCTTGATTTCGGGTTGATAATCGGGCAGCGAGAAATCTCCCGACACCTCGGTCAGCACGGTCTTTTCGCAAAGAGGGATCTGCATCCCCTCGGTATTTGTATTCAGGTTCATTGCATGCATCTCCTTTTGGTCTTGCATAGATTTTCGTTACAAATCTATGCGCTCGGGAGCAAAGTTATGCATAGCGGGCACACGCAAAAAAACCGCTCGCCCGAGCGGTTTTTTACATAACACGTTGCTTTATTTGACGGATTTCTTGATTTCTTTATAAAACGCAGCTCTTGCGGCGCTGTAGTAAGGCCATACGAACACAAGCGCAATACCAAGCGTCAGAATGCTCAGCAGCATCCATCCGGTAAAGGAAACGTCCAACAGGAAAAGCTGCCATTTATGTCCCTTCATAATTTCACGGCTTTTGGTGATAGCGTCATTGATGCCCATTTGCGGCTTCTCCGCCATAATGTACGGTGTCATGGCGTATGCGTAATACTTCACAATGCCCGGAATGATCAGCAGCAGCGACCACAGGCAGGTATACAGCCCCATGAGAAAGCCCGCTGCCCATTTTTTGAAGAAGTTTTTGAAGATCCCGCCAAAAAATGCACCGATCCTTGCTTTTTTGGTTTTGATCAGCTCCAGACAAAAGATCGAATAGCCAAAGGCAACCACGCCCGACAATATCGCACCAATGCCGGTTGCATCCAACAAAACAGTCATCACGACCAGCAAAAAGAATGCTATAATGTTGCCGACCAAATGATCCAAAACAAGCTCTTTGGCTTTTGATTTTACCCTTTTAACCATGTCCGTTCTCCTTGAATTGTATGTCGCGTGCATAATGCAGCTCTGCAAGCACCTTTTCCCAACGCATGCGTACGTCGCTCTCGGGGTCTTGCTCTATCACGGGCACAAATCCCGCATCCAGATACGTTTTGATTGCCGCCAAACGGAAATCATCTGTGGTCAGCACGCTGTACGTACATCCGCGCGCCTCCAGCATCTGCAGCGCATAGCGCAGCATAGCGTGCCCGATTCCCTTGCCGCGTACGTCGGGCGCAGCGGCGACCATATGAATATATCCCTCTTTTCCGTGGCACACCGCTGCCGTGGTGGCAACGCGTCTGCCCGTGCTCTGCTCTATGACGAAAAACAGATCACGCTCGGGGCACAGATCGGGGTATTGCAAAATCGTGTCCGTAAACCATTTTTCTTCCTTAGTGGGGATCAATGCCTCAAAGCACAGCTCCAGCCAATCATCGATCTGCTCACGCTTACCGCTGTAAGCTTCATAAAAATACCCCTGCGGCAGCTCTCTGCTCTTGACGGGTGCGCTCTCGCGGCGCATGCTCAGTTGCTTCATAAAACCTCTCCATATTACAAAACCGCAGC
>JAGBXH010000416.1 GCA_017629395.1 Clostridia bacterium
GACAATATGGATAGTGCGCTTGCCTACCTCAAAAAGACGGTGGGTGATGACAAGGTTGAGGTCACATGCCTGCACGGCATGAATCCCAGCCGCATCTCGCGCACCGATTGCGCGGGTTACGACAAGGTCGCGTCCGCCGTAGCTTCCACCTGGAAGGGCTGCGTGGTCACGCCCTATCTTATGGTACAATGCTCGGATTCCCGCCATTGGGGACGCATTTCGGATAAGGTCTACCGCTTCTCGGCTATGGATCTGACCAGCGAGGAACGCGCCACAATTCATGGCAATAACGAAAAGATCAGGCTTGAAACCCTGCACCGCTCGGTGGAGTTTTTCATGCGTTTGATCAAGAATTGCTGATATAAAAAGCCGATACGAATTTTCCGTATCGGCTTTGATTTTTCTGAATGTAGGCAAGGAGGAGCAAGCCCCTCCCCTACCCGGGTAGGGGATTATGAAGCTAAAATTGTACAATTTTATATTCAGCATTGTATCGTGCGGTAGGGGAGGGGCTTGCTCCTCCTCTCCTACACATGCATATATTACGATTTCAAATCATACACCGACGTAACCGCAAACTCGGTCGCATTGCCCGAAAGGATTTGCAGACGTCTTTCGCCCGGCTCCATGTCAAAGGAATTATCGGACAGGATGACGTCGCCGTCGATGCCCTCGATCATAACGCCCTTGGCAAAGGCGGCAGCGGTCACGATCAAGTCGTTCCCTTCTCTGCGTACGGTCAATGCAGGGGCTTGCAGCGCGTAATGCTTGGGAGGCGCAAACAGCACGCAGCCCTCGCTGACGGTTTGCCCGTCCACGACAAGTGCGTAGTGTAAATGCGCGGTACAGGGATCAAAGTCAAACGATTGCTCCTGGAGCCACAAAGCCGAAAGTGCGGGCACTTTTACGCTCTGCTCACTCGATGCAAGCACGTTGCCCTGCGCGTCGCGCACGGTAGCCACCACAAGCCCCGAAAATTCGTTTCTCGTGTCGTTTGTCACGCAAAGCTTATAACTGCACTCCTCTTTGTACGTGCCGCTCTGCGCGTTGATATTGCCTCTGTGCTGCACAAGTCCGTTTTCCTGGCAGGACAGCAGCACGGGTGCGAAAAAGCGTTTTGCCGCGTACTGCAGCGCCTTGTAGCGTCCAAAGTAATCAATGCTTGCCCAGGAAGTGCCACCCCAAATATCGTTGAGCTGCCAGTAAAGCGCGCCCATGCATCTGCCGCGATGGCGGCGCATGTGCTCCACGCGGTAGCGCACCGAATCGGCTTGATACTGTTGAGATGCATAGATCAACTGCTCGATCGTGCCCGCGTAGGGATAGAACTTGGCAAGCTGCGAGAGCATCAATTCATTGCCGCCGCCCGAACGCTGGTGACGCTCCATGAGCGGTGCGCAGAGATTTGCATTGCCGCCCATAGCGTAGGTGCGCACGGTTTTGATGCCGGGCAAGGATTGGAAGCCAAACTCGCTGACGTAGCGGTAAAAGCGATTTCTGAAGGAAAGATGATCGGGATTCCAATCGTGGCAATCGCCGCATACCTCGCCGTTGGGGTCTGCAAAGCCGCCAAGCGAGGTGGGCGAGGACGGAATATAGGCAATTTCGGGGCAAACACGTGCCAAAACCGCAGGAATTTCCTTTTCAAACAACGTCAGATACACTTCTTCCAGGTGCTCTCTGTCGGTTCTGCCCGAGATCGCCACGTACTCGTGGAAATGCCACTCGATCTCGTTGTTGCCGCAAATGAGTCCTATGCAGGCGTGGTGACGGATGCGGCGCACGTTTTGCTCGACCTCGGTAAGCATGCTTTGCATCAGCCCCGGGTCGGGATCATACACAGAGCAGGCAAACATGAGGTCGAAAAAGACCACCAAGCCAAGCTCATCACAAATATCGAAAAACCAATCGTCGGGATAATAGCCGCCGCCCCACACGCGAATGGCATTGAAATGCGAGTCCTTGCATTGCTGCAAAAGCGCGCGCGTGCGCTCGGGGGTGATGCGGCTAAAAATATTATCCTCGGGAATATAATCCGCGCCCATGGCGAACATATCCACACCGTTGACGCGGTGATAAAAGCCGATGCCGTAGGCGTCCACCTCGCGCACCAGCTCCATTTGGCGAAGACCTACGCGCAGCTCGCGGTCATCGATGATCTCCATGTCTACCACCAGCCATGCCTGCACGGTATAGAGCGGCTGCTCGCCAAGTCCGTTCGGCCACCAAAGTTGCGGATTTTGCACCTCGGTTTCCACGCCTATCGCCAGCGCGGTGACGCTGCCATCGGGCGCGGTCAGCCAACATTCGGGCGTGCCCTCCCCTACAAATTCCATGGATTTGTAAAGAGCACCATCCACGCCAATCATACCGATAATATGTAAGATAACATCCTTACCGCTAACCCATTTTGAAGGTTTGCCAATCAGGTTAAATTTGATTGCAGATGGTACC
>JAGBXH010000417.1 GCA_017629395.1 Clostridia bacterium
ATATCATGGTAAAAGGAAAAGTAGTTGGAACCATTGTATCCACCAACAAGTTTGATTCTCTGCGCGGCTTCAAGTTTCTGGAGGTGCAGATCATTTAAAAGGAAACACTGACCGATAAATATATGGTCGCTGTGGACAAGACCAACAGCGCAGGTATTGGCGAGGACGTGCTGGTCGTAACCGGCAGCAGCGCACGCGTTGCAGTTGGCTGTGAGTACGCTCCCGTGGACGCCGTCATCGTCGGTGTCATCGATAAGCCCGCCGACTGAACGTGCAACGTGTCGGCATACCTCAAACTCTCAATATAAGGAATTAAGACTATGCCCGAATTAAAATTAAAATCCATTTTGCAAAAATGCGGCGTTGTTGGTGCAGGAGGTGCAGGCTTCCCCTCTTACGGTAAGCTGACCGATGGAGCTGACCTGCTTGTGATCAACTGCATTGAGTGCGAGCCGCTGATGTATACTGACTACGAGCTGGTGCGCGAAAAGCTGCCCGAGATCGTGCAGGGCGCGCAGCTGGTCATGGAACATACCAATATCAAACGTGCCGTCGTGGCAATCAAGGCGTATCGCGCAATGACGCTGGGCTTGGCGGACAGCCAGGAATTAGCCCCCGGCATCTGCGTCAAGACGGTTCCCAATATCTACCCCATGGGTGACGAGATCAATCTGATCTATCAAGTCACGGGCAGACTGATCAAGCCCGGTAACCTGCCTATCTCTCAGGGTGTCATCGTTTATAATGCCGAAACGGTTTACAACATCCGCAACGCAGTGCATGAGAACATGCCCGTTATCACCAAGTGGTTGACCATCGGCGGCGACATTCCCGAGGCGTACACCGTCAAGGTGCCCGTGGGCATGCGCATTTCCGACGTGCTCAAGGCGATCAACGTAACCGTTCCCAAGAACTACGTTATGTTTGACGGCGGCCCCTCGATGGGTATTATCAAGAACCCCGCATCCGACGTGGTCGTCAAGACCACCAAGGCACTCATCATCGTGCCCGATAACATTCCTGCGGTCGTACAAAAGCAGCGCACGGTAGAGCAAAATTTGCGCCTTGCCGCATCTACCTGCTGCTCCTGCACACGCTGCACCGATCTTTGCCCCAGACATCTGCTGGGCTACCCGCTTGAGCCGCATAAGCTGATCAGAGCCGGCTTGTATCCCGCACAGGAGACCCCCGAGCTCATCCGCACTGCAAGCCTCTGCTGCAGCTGTGATATCTGCGGCACCTTCTCCTGCTGCCAGGGCATCTCGCCCATGATGGTCATTAAGGAATACAAAAAGATCCTTGCCGAGAAGGGCATGAAGTACGTAGCCGCTCCCGGTCAGGAGTTCACTCCCGCTGAAAACCGTGACTCCTGCATGCTGGTGTCCCAGAAGTGGAAGGAAGTGTTGGGCGTTGCCAAGTTTGACAAGCATCCCACCTATATTCCCAAGGATCTGACCGCTGACAAGGTCGAGATCCGTATGCGACAGCATATCGGTGTTCCCTCCGTTCCCTGTGTAGCCGTTGGCGACAAGGTTACGGTAGGTGATATGATCGCAACCGCCGGTCCCGGTCTTTCCGTTCCCCAGTACGCATCGATCACGGGCTCGATCACCTTCGTCGACGAGAACCGCATCATCATTGAAGCATAAAATTCATCATTAAGTAGGTATAGATATGTATCAGGCTATTGGAATTATTGAACTGAAAAGCATTGCACAGGGTGTTGAAGCAACCGACGCGGCTCTTAAGAGCGCAGGCGTACAGCTGATCTCCGCACACGCAGCCTGCCCCGGTAAGTTTGAGATCATTCTTACGGGTGCTATTGCAGACGTGACCGCAGCCGTGGAGCACGTTACGGGCAGATTTGATCAAAAGCTGATCGATTCCAGCATCATGGGTCGTATTGATCCCGCCGTCGTTGCCGCTATGTTCGGCACGCAGGCAGCTCCCAAGACGGGCAGCCTTGGCGTTATCGAGACCTTCTCCGCTGCAAGTGCCATCAAGGCAGCAGATATTGCAGTCAAGACCGCAAAGGTTGAGATCTTTGAGTTGCGTACCTCCCGCGGTATGGGCGGTAAGGGTATCGTGCTGATCGTCGGCGACGTTGGTGACGTCTCTGCTGCTGTTGAAGCAGGTGCAAGACATGCCAAGGATCAGAGCATGCTGGCATACACCACTGTCATCGCCGCTCCCCATAAGGAGCTTTGGGATCAAATCTAAAGAAAGAGATAACGCATTATGGCAGAAATTAAGTTTCAGATCGCAAAAAGCGACCGTATTTCCCGCTTGGTCGAGCATCTTTACGCAAAGCTGCCCGAGATCGAGCCTTACCGCGCTGAGCTGGTAACGGAGAGCTATAAGAATACGGAAAATCTCCCTATCGTCAAGAGAAGAAGTGCCGCTCTGCGTCACATTCTTGCAAATATCCCGATCGTCATCCGTCCCGACGAGCTGATCGTCGGTGCAAACTCGGTATCCCCCCGCGGCTGCCAGACCTATCCCGAATATTCCTTCGAGTGGCTGCGCCCCGAGTATGAAACCGTTGCAACCCGTGAGGCTGACCCTTTCTACATTTCTCCCGAAACCGTAGCAAGACTTGAAAAGGTACATCCTTACTGGTACGGCAAGACGGTCAGCGACCTCGCTGCCGCAAACATGGATAAGGAATGCCTGGATATCTTTATGAATCACGGCATCTTTACGGTCGGTAACTACTTCTACAACGGCATCGGTCACGTTTGTGTCGATTACGAAAAGGTCATTACCCTTGGTATGGAGGGCATCATCGGTCAGGCTGAGCAGGAAATGGCTAAGCTTGATATGGGTCAGGGCGATTACCTGTCCCGCAAGCACTTTCTGGAGGCTGTCATCGAAAGCGCACAGGCTGTCACCGCTTACGGTCACAGATATGCCGAGCTGGCTTACAACATGGCGGCAGAGGCAGAGGGCGTGCGCAAGGACGAGCTGCTCCGCATTGCGGAGGCGTGCTCGCAGGTACCCGGTAAGCCCGCAAGAAGCTTCTACGAGGCTTGCCAGTCCTTCTGGTTCGTGCAGCAGATTCTGCAGCTGGAATCCAGCGGACACTCCATCTCCCCCGGTACCTTTGACCGTTACATGTATCCTTGGTTCAAGTACGATATCGACCGCGGTATCGAAACGCTTGAATCCGCACAGGAGCTGCTGGACTGCATCTGGGTCAAGTTCAATGACCTCAACAAGTGCCGCGACGCAGCAAGTGCAGAGGGCTTTGCAGGCTACGGCATGTTCCAGAACCTGATCGTCGGCGGTCAGGACGAGAACGGCTACGACGTCACCAACGAGCTGTCCTTCATGTGCATGGAGGCACAGTGCCACGTTCGTCTGCCTCAGCCTTCCCTTTCCATCCGCGTATGGAACAAATCTCCCCACGATCTTCTCATCAAGGCAGCAGCCGTTACCCGCGAGGGTATGGGCGTGCCCGCATTCTATAACGACGAGGTCATCATCCCCGCTATGATGGATCGCGGCATTTCTCTCAAGGAAGCACGCCGCTACTGCATCATCGGCTGCGTTGAGCCCTGCGTTCCCCACTACACCGACGGTTGGCACGATGCTGCGTTCTTCAACATGTGCAGACCTATGGAGATGGTATTCTCGAACGGCGTTGACAAGGGCGTACAGATCGGCCCCAAGACCGGCGACGTTTGCAAGATGGGCAGCTTCCAGGACTTCTATAACGCATATAAGACCCAGCAGGAATTCTTCGTCAAGATGATGGTACAGGCAGACAACGCAGTTGACTACGCGCACAGCGTTCGTTGCCCCCTGCCCTTCCAGGCATCCTTGATCGACGACTGTATGGCACGCGGCAAGTCCAACCAGGAGGGCGGCGCAAGATACAACTTCACCGGTCCTCAGGGCTTTGGTATTGCCAACAACACCGATGGTCTGTTGGCTGTCAAGACGCTTGTATTTGACACCAAGCAGGTCACCATGGAGGAATATAAGGAAGCAATTGAAAACAACTTCGGTGAGGGCTTTATCCCCAAGAAGGCAGAAGAGCTGACCGTTGAGGCTGTCAAGCAGCTGGTTGAGGCAGGCGCGAACGTCACCGATGCACAGATCAGTGAGATCTACCACAGCTTCCTGACCGCATCCTTTATCCCCGCTGACAAGAAAGCACGTTATCAGCAGATCCGCGAGATGATTCTTTCCCTTCCCAAGTACGGTAACGACCTTGAGGATGTGGATACCTTTGCTCGCGAGGTCGGCGAGACCTATACCGATATCCTGCCTCAGTACACCAACTGCCGCGGCGGTATCTTCCAGGCAGGTCTGTACCCCGTATCCGCAAACGTACCGCTGGGTTACCAGACAGGTGCTACGCCCGACGGCAGACTTTCCAACACCCCCATCGCGGACGGCGTAGGCCCTGCATCGGGCAGAGACGTTCTCGGTCCAACGGCTACCGCAAACTCCGTCTCCCGCCTCAACCACGCAGCAGCCTCCAACGGCACGCTGTTCAATCAGAAGTTCCATCCCTCCGCACTCTCGGGCATGCAGGGTCTGGAAAAGTTCGTGGCTTACCTGCGTACCTTCTTCGATCAGAAGGGTATGCACGTACAGTACAACGTCGTATCCAAGGATACGCTGCTTGACGCACAGGCACATCCCGAAAATTACAAGACGCTGGTCGTTCGCGTAGCGGGCTACAGCGCACTCTTCACCACCCTCTCCCGTTCGCTGCAGGACGATATTATCAACAGAACGGAACAAGGCTGGTAAAGCTCCTATATTGTAGGGGCGATCATTGATCGCCCGTGCGAAAGCAATGCACGCCCCTACAAAGCAAAATTCTTTTGAAAGGATCCGTTATGGAACAGTATTACGACAGAGTCGGTCGTGTATTTGATATTCAGCGTTATTCGGTCCACGACGGACCCGGTATCCGCACCATCGTATTCTTAAAGGGCTGCTTCCTTCGCTGCAAGTGGTGCTGCAACCCCGAATCGCAGGAATTCAAGATCCAGCAAATGGAACAAGGCGGCAAGACCAAAACGGTCGGCTATGATATCTCGGTCAGAGATCTGATGGAAGAGATCGCCAAGGACCGCATGTACTTCCGTCGCTCGGGTGGCGGCATTACGCTTTCGGGCGGTGAATGTCTTGCGCAACCCGAATTTACCGAGGCGCTGCTGCGCGCCTGCCACGATTACGGCTTTACCACCGCGATTGAAACCACGGGCTTTGCCAAGCGCGAGATCATTGAGCGCATTATCCCGCACGTGGATTACGTGCTCATGGACATCAAGCACATGGACAGCGCAAAGCACCAAGAATTTACGGGCAGACCCAAT
>JAGBXH010000418.1 GCA_017629395.1 Clostridia bacterium
ATGACGCAGATCAGCGTAGCTCCCCCCACGTTCGTCATCTTCTGTAACAATATCGAGCTGTTCCACTATTCGTATCAAAGATATCTGGAAAACTGCATGCGTGATACCTTCGGCTTCCGCGGCACGCCCATCAAGCTCATCATTCGTCAGAAGGGCGACGACAAGGTCTGATTTTGAAAGGAATTTATTATGTTTATAGATAACGTAAAGGTATATCTCAAGGCAGGAGACGGCGGCAACGGTGCCGTGTCCTTCCGCCGTGAAAAATACGTAGCCGCAGGCGGTCCTGACGGCGGTGACGGCGGTAAGGGCGGTAACGTGGTGTTCCGTATCGATCCCGGTGCAAACACGCTGCTTGCTTTCCGCTATCAGCGCAAGTTCATTGCCGAGCGCGGCGGTGACGGCAAGGGCGCGAAATGCCACGGTGCTACCGGTCAGGACGCTGTTGTGCTCGTCCCTCCCGGAACGCTGATCAAGGACGTGGAGACCGGTAAGATCATCCACGATATGTCCGAGAACGACGGCGCGGACTTTATCTGCTGCCGCGGTGGTAAGGGCGGCTGGGGCAATAAGCATTTTGCCACGCCTACAAGACAAGTACCGCAGTTTGCCAAGAGCGGCACGCGCGGTCAGGAAAAGGAAGTGCTGCTTGAGCTCAAGATGCTGGCGGACGTGGGTCTGATCGGCTATCCCAGCGTGGGTAAGTCGTCGATCTTGGCGCGCATCAGCTCGGCAAAGCCCAAGATCGCGGACTACCACTTTACCACGCTTTCTCCCAATCTGGGCGTGGTCAGCACGGGCGGTGAGAGCGGCTTTGTGGCTGCGGATATCCCCGGCTTGATCGAGGGCGCGGCTGACGGTGCGGGTCTTGGACACGCATTCCTGCGCCACGTAGACCGCTGCAGATTGCTGCTCCACGTAGTTGACGTGGCAAGCGTGGAATACAGAGATCCCATTGAGGACATCAAGACCATCAACTATGAGCTGGCGCGCTATTCTCCCGAGCTTGCGTCCCGCCCGCAGATCATTGTTGCCAACAAGATCGACGTCTTAGATCCCGAGCAGGTGGACGTAGAGGCGTTTGAAGCGTTTGTCAAGGAGAACGGCTGGGAGCTTATGTACGTGTCTGCCGCAACAGGGCAGGGACTTCCCGAAATGATCCGCCGCGTGGCTGACCGCTTGGTCGATCTGCCGCCCATGACCGTGTACGCAGCAGAGTACGCAGAGGAGGACGCATACGTTGGCGGCGGTAAGGATACCACCATCACCTATGACCACGGCGTGTATTACGTGGAGGGCGAGTGGCTGTATAATCTGATGGGCACCATCAATTTCAGCGACTACGAATCTCTCAACTACTTCCAGAAGGTACTGCAAAAGAGTGGTGTCTTCGAGGCACTGGAGCAAAAGGGCTGCCGCGACGGCAACACCGTTTGCATCTATGATTTTGAGTTTGACTATGTCAAGTAATTTATACAAAATGATTTAAGGAGGCAACTTATGAATATCTGGCATGATATTGATCCCGCAGAGATTACCCCCGAGAAGTTTACGGGTGTTATTGAAATTCCCAAGGGCAGCAAATGCAAATACGAAATGGATAAAAAGACGGGACTTTGCCGCCTTGACAGAATTTTGTATACCGCAACGCACTATCCCGCAAACTACGGCTTCATCCCGCGCACCTTTGCGGACGACGGTGACCCCTTGGACGTGCTGGTGCTTTGCGATGAGCCCATTTATCCCATGACCTTAGTGGACGTATATCCGATCGGCGTGGTACGCATGATCGACGGCGGCAAGCTGGACGATAAGATCATCGCCCTGCCTTGCAACGATCCCACCTACCGTGAGGTGAAATCTCTTGACGAGCTGCCCAGACACGTATTTGATGAAATTATGCACTTCTTTACGGTGTATAAGCAGCTGGAGAACAAGCAGACCGCGGTGGAGCAGCTGCACAGCGCGCAATCCGCAAAGCGTATTATCCAAGAGGCAATCGATCAGTATAACAGGATGGAAGCCCGCGGTGATTTCAAGGATCACACGTAAGAATATTAGAGAACGGTTAACGTGCGTTAGCCGTTCTTTTTGTTGCGGCGGAAAAACGATGAAAGCTTTTGATCGACCTTTTTACCAAAAAGGGCGCAGGGTCTTGGGGCAGCGCCCTGAGTCGCGCCCGCAGGCGCGAAATATTTTGGCGTTTGATTTCGCGAAGCGAAATATGTTCTTCTTTGCGCCCGCGGTGTCAAAAAGAACGGAAAGGGCTTATTCACATGATATTATGTAATTGGCTATTACACTTTTCTATTGTAAATTCCCAAAACTTATGCTATAATAAAGAAAACGTCCCGGAGGTATCTCATGACCCGCATTATGTTCGTTTGCCACGGCAACATCTGCCGCAGCCCCATGGCAGAATTCGTGCTCAAGAAAATGCTATCGGAGCGGGGCATGGCACATCAATGGATCGTTGCGTCAAGTGCCACCAGCACCGAGGAAATATGGAACGGCGTGGGCAATCCCGTCTATCCGCCTGCCAAAGCAGAGCTTGCAAAGCACGGCATTTCCTGCGAGGGCAAGCGCGCCGTGCAGCTGACGCGTGCCGATTATGACAAGTACGACCTGTTCGTGGGCATGGACAGTGCCAATATCCGCAATATGCACCGCATCCTTGGCGGTGACGTGCAAAATAAGATCCGAAAGCTCATGGACTATACCCCCAAGGG
>JAGBXH010000419.1 GCA_017629395.1 Clostridia bacterium
CAAATGATATTGGGGCACAGCCCTTCACGAATGATCGCCTCGATCAGCGGCTCAAAGCGCGGACCGTACACCGTGTCGGCAAAGGTCACGTGCTTTTTTTCGCCCGCGCCCGTAAACTCGATCTTGGAAAAGTGGCAATGCATGTATTTCGCCACGTCGTCGCCAAGCTCGCTGCCTACGCGGTCAAACACGTATCTGTACGCGTCCACGTCCGAGAATGCATTTCCACACACGCGCGCGTTGAGGTGTCCGAAGTCCACCACGGGCACGAATTTGGGGTCAACCTTGCATTGCTCGATGACCTCCTCCAAGGTGCCCAGCTGATTGACCTTACCCATAGTCTCAATGCCCAGCTTGATCGTGGTATCTCCCACCGCCTCGGCAACTCTTGCCAAGGTGTCCTTGGAAAGCTCCATGGCGTGCTCGCGGCTGATCTTTCCCGCGCTGCCGCTGTGAATGACGATGGTTTTCGCTCCCAGCAGCTCTGCCGCCCACAGGGATTTGGTGATATAATCAATGCTCTTGAGTCGCTTGTCCTCCTCCGTACCCGAAAGAGAGATGAAATACGGCGCGTGCAGCGACATATGAATGCCGTGCTCCCTTGCCTTCTCTCCAATGGCGCGCAGCACACCCTCGCCCGCGTTGACGCCTCTGCCTGCCTCGTATTCATAGGAATCCAGTCCCTTGGATTTCAGCCAGCCGGGGGCTTGCACGGTGGCTTTATTGCCCTCGGCATAGAACCACTCACAGTTGCCTCCTGGGCCAAACGTTGCAAAACTCATTTTGTATCCTTTCTGAGCCAAAAAGCTGCGCACGCAGCCTGCTCGGGGCGCTTTCTTGCATATTTTCTGATCACGGGACGCTCTAAGGCACGCTTGATGCGCCAAAAAGCGGTCGTTTTGTCCTTGATGGGCGGCACAAGCAGCGCGGTCGCGCCGATGTGCTTGCCTGCAAACACGTCGGTCAACAGCTGATCGCCAAGCATTGCCGTATGTGCTGCGTCCGTGCCGTACAGGGTCATCACGCGCCTAAGGGTCTTGCCAAACGGCTTACCGCTTTTGGCAAACGCGGGTATGCCGATCTCATCATTGAACAGCTCGACCCTTTCCCAATCATTATTGGAAACAAACGCCAGCCCGATTCCCGCCGCCTGCATCTCGCCAATCCATGCCTTGATGCGCTCGTCCGGCAGGGCTTGCTCATAGGGGGCAAGCGTATTATCTATATCCATGATCAGCACGTCAATGCCGCGCTCGCGCAAATATGCGGGTGTCAGCTCGCGGTATGATGCAAGCATGTTGTCGGGGGTCAACCATCCCATACGGCTTCTCCTTTGCCCTTTTCGTTGTCATAATGCATTTATTATAGCATCTTTTGCATCCAATATCAAGACTTTTCACAAATTCCGCTCCCATTTTGGCGTTCTTTTTTTGCGTTTTGCTCTTTTCAATTTTTTTGTAATTTTTTTTGAAAAAGGTATTGACAAATTGCACTTTGCGTGGTATCATAGTAGAGCGGTTTTGAGAAACGTACGTATGCGAGTGTAGTTCAATGGTAGAATTCCAGCCTTCCAAGCTGGCCGCGTGGGTTCGATTCCCATCACTCGCTCCATTTTCCGGAACACCGGAATTTGTGCCTTTAGCTCAGTCGGATAGAGCAACTGCCTTCTAAGCAGTAGGTCGGGGGTTCGAATCCCTCAAGGCACGCCATATTTTAATATGGTGGGTATAGCTCAGTTGGCTAGAGCGCCAGGTTGTGGCCCTGGAGGTCATGGGTTCAAGCCCCACTACTCACCCCAAAAGAATCCGATGCGAAAGCATCGGATTCTTTCTTTTTTGCTCTTCGCTTTTGCCCACGCAAACCAATTGACATTGCCGTAAAAATATGTTATACTATAATTTAATGAAAACCTTTGGAGGTATATTATGTTACTGATCAAAAACGGACACGTCAAAACCATGACGGGCAAAGAATATGAAAACGGCTGCGTGCTGATCGGTGACGACGGCAAGATCGCGGCTGTCGGCACGGATATTTGCGCAGACGGCGCAGAGGTCATTGATGCTGGCGGCAGACTTGTCACACCCGGATGCGTGGAGGCGCATTGCCACATCGGTGTGGACAACTCCAAGATGCGCTGGGAGGGTATGGATTATAACGAGATGTCCGACCCCGTCACGCCTCATATGCGCGCCATTGACGGCATCAACCCCATTGACGAGACCTTCCCTCTTGCTCTTTCCTGCGGTGTTACCACGGCTTGCACCGGCCCCGGCAGCGCAAACGTAGTGGGCGGCACGTTCGCAGCCATCAAGCTGGCGGGCAATCGCGTGGACGATATGATCGTCAAAAATCCGCTTGCCATGAAGATCGCATTCGGTGAAAACCCCAAGGGCTGCTACGGTCAGCGCGGAGGCAAATCCCCCATCACCCGTATGGCAACCGCTGCTCTTTTGCGCGAGCTGCTCTTCAAGGCGCGCAATTACGTCAAAGCCAAGGAGGACGGCAAGGAGCCCAATTTCGATATGAAGCTGGAGGCTATGATCCCCGTCATCAAAAAG
>JAGBXH010000420.1 GCA_017629395.1 Clostridia bacterium
AACAAGCCTGCGCCAGCCTTCCCCCCTCCCGGAGGGGGGCTTTGATGGTAGCATCTCGCTTTTCTAAACCGAAACGCAACTGACAACGGTAACTTGAATTACCGAAAGCTGTGCGACAACTGATATTTCAGCGGTCACTTTGAAAATGAATGGACGGGACCGCCTACATAGCCCCCCTCCGGGAGGGGGGAATATCAGCGTTGCCCTGTGCCAAGCGCAGGGGGGAGAGCGCGAATACAATCGGTTTCTGCGCGTATCAACTCTATAGTAAAAAGCAGAAGCCTTGAAAAAACTTCTGCTTTTACTATATTTACCTCTAATTTACCAGCCCCATTGCGAGGTGTTTTTGTTTCGGTTTTTTCTCAGTACAGCTTGAAAAATATCTCCGCTGAGGGGCAGCCCTCGGGATCGGTTGCCTTCAGATACTCATAGTACGCGTATCTGAACAAACGCACCTCGATGCCTTCGGGTAAGAGTCTGCCGTAAACGTAGTAGTAATTCACACCGTCCACGCTCACGCCGCTCTCGCCCTCAATGCGCAGGGAATTGTAATCTGCTATGATATAGGTTGTTTCGGAGCCAACGGCATACATCCAATAATTGGGGATGAAGTTGCCGTTCTGGTCAAGCTTGGGGCGAACGGTGTTTGCCTTGGGGTTTTCCACTTGATAGTAGATGTTGGCATCGTACTTGTTTTTTTCCTTCGTAGGTCTATCGTTGACACTTACGAGCGGATATATGACCTGAATACCGGTTTCGTTCTGATACTTTTGAATGCTTTGGAATTCCTCTTGGCTCATGATATAGTAATGGTCAAAGCCTACCTTGAGATAGGCGTTTACCTTGACGTTGGTATAGATTTTCGCTTCTGCATCGTACGTGGATTCTATGACCGGATTGAGTCCCGTTTCTTGATAGATGGCGCGATATACGTCCATTTTCGCTTGCGAGCATTCGGGGTATTCTTTGATCGCTTCGGGCGGCAGGTCTCCGTTGGCGCAGCCCGTGAAGAAAACCGGCGTCAGAACCGAGGATAAAGCCAGCAGAAAAACGATGATTCTTTTCATAAATTACCTTCGTCTGTCTTATTTCTGCGGGTTGAAGTTGCGATCCAGGCGCAGACCCATGGTGTCGGATACGGGTACCGAGAAGGTGACTGTTCCCAGCTCGGGCTTTTCGCTTGCCTGATGCATCAGTGCCTGCATGATAGGCTTGCGCTGCGCCTCGGTGGCAACGATGAGCACGGTGTCCTTTTCCTCGGCAAGCGTCATGCCGAAGAAGTGCTCGTCACCCTTGCCGTACGTGCCCTTGGCGCGCACGACGGTGCCGCCGCCTGCGCCTGCGGCGCGGGCAGCTTCCATGGCAACGTCGGAAAATCCTTTATTGAGAATGGCAATGATCAGATGTGCGTTGTATTCCATTTTAACAACCTCTCTTTCTTCTGCTTCTGTGCTTCCCGTCAATGCCTGCATGGAGCGAATGCCGCCCATGCTGTTTACGGGAATGACCAGGCCGATGCCGCGTCCGGGCAGATCGATCTCCATCTGGTCGGGCAGCGTATTCAGTACGTCCTTTGTTTGCTGCTTGCCGATGACCGAAAGCAGAATGATCTTTTCGGTCTGCTCAATGCCCAGCAGATCCAGTACCTTGTTTTGCGCCGTGCCGTGGCAGGGCAGCGTTGTATACGATGCAAGCGCATGGCGCGAAAAATATTTTGCATACGCGGTGCGATCCTTGTCGCGCGCGATTATTAACAATAAATTCAGCTCTTTCATAAGACCTCCTTACAGGTCAATGATATCTTCGTCAATGGGAACGAACTTGGCGTCGGGTACGTGCTTCTTGCCCGCCTTGTTCTTGACAAACCAGATCAGACCGGGAATCTGTACCGCGATCAAGGGTGTCATGGCAACGAATGCCACCACGCCAAAGGCGTCCGTTGCGGCGTTGCCGTTTACGGCTTTGCAGGCTCCCATTGCAAAGGGGAGCAGAAATGCTGCCGTCATGGGGCCCGATGCCACACCGCCTGCGTCAAACGCAATGGAGGGGAAGGGCGAGGGAACGACCAGCGTCATCAGCAGTGCAATGGCGTATCCGGGGATCAAAAACCACATAATGCTCACGCCCGTCAGCACGCGCAGCATGGCAAGCGCGATGGAGCACGCAACGCCTATGGAAAGGCAGCGCAGCACGGTCTTGCGCGAAACGACACCTGCCGTGACCGTATTGACCTGCTTGGTCAGCACGTGTACAGCGGGCTCTGCCTGCACGATAAAGTAGCCCACGAGTGCACCTATGGGGATGATCACGATTTGCAAAATGCCCTTGTCGGGATTGGCAAGCCCCGCACCCAGCTGATAACCGCAGGGAGAGAAGCCGATGTTTGCACCCAGCAAGAACAGCACAAGCCCTACGTAGGTGTAGCCAAGACCGACCAGGATCTTATGCAGCGCACGCTTGGTCAGCGCGTTTTCCGGTTTTTTTGCGCAAACGTGGTGGAACAAGAAGAAGCCTGCCGAGATGGGACCCAGCGCCATCAGCACCTCCCAGAGCTGGTGCGGCAGCTGCCGCAAAAAGGGAACGAGCACCTGATTGGAGTGGGTAATGATCTCGCCTGTGCTCAAATCTCCGGGATCGATCTCGCCGCCGACGAGCAAGCCCAGGATCATGACCGCCGAGATAGGCCCTACGGAGGAAAGGGCAACAAGACCAAAGCAGTCGTTGTCTGCCTCGCCGTCCGAACGGCTGGCGGCAACGCCCACACCGAGTGCCATAATAAAGGGCACGGTCATGGGGCCTGTGGTGACGCCGCCTGAGTCAAAGGCAACCGCCCAGAAGTTGGTGGGAACGAAAAATGCCATGATGAACACACCCACGTAGCAGATCCAAAGCAAGAGCGAAAGCTTGACCTTGAACAATATGCGCAGCATGGCAGCTACCAGGAAGATGCCCACGCCCAAGCCGACCGATGCGGTCAGCACAAAGGGCTTGATATTGGGCACGTAGGTTGCAAGCACCTGCAGATCGGGCTCGCAGATCGTTGCCAAAAAGCCGACGAAGAATGAAAGGAAGACCACAAGCCAGATCTTGCGTGACTTGGTCATTTGTCCGCCTATGTACTCTCCCATGGGGATCATGGACATATCCGAGCCCAATGAAAACAAACCCATTCCAATGATCAAAAGCATCGCGCCCACCAAAAAGGAGAGCAGTGTGCCCGTATGCACGGGCATAATGGTTGCAACCAGCAGAAGGGTGATCAGCGTGACGGGCATCACAGCGGAAAACGATTCCTTGATCTTCTCAAGTAATACTGTCTTTTCAAACAATTTTTCAAAACACCTCGCTTAAAATAAACCTATTTATTATATTATAGCGAAATCTGGTGTAATATTGGTGAACATTTTGTAAAGATGTATTTGACAAGCGCACCGGGATGTGCTATACTCTTGGTGAATGAAGCGTTACATTACATAAAGGGGAAAAAATATGACACAACAACTAAGCAGCACGGTTTTGACGTATGATTACGACGACGTGCTGGATACGGTACTGGATATCGGCTGCCGCCTTTTGGAGGCAGGGGCTGAGGTACGCCGCGTGGAGGATACGGTTGAACGCCTTTGCTTTGCTTACGGCGCGCACAGCGTGGACGTGTTCTCTATCGTGGTATTGGTGGGCGTGACCGTAGAGGGCCCCGATGGGGTGCACTATACCCAGATCCGCAAGGTGGGCAATATCGGCAACAGCCTTGTCCGCATTGAAAAATTGAACGCGCTTTCGCGCAGACTTTGTGCGTGCCCCGAGGATCCGTTTGCGGTCAAGGAGGAAGTGAAGAGCATTTGCACCAAGAAGACGTATTCGGATGTGCTGATGCTGCTCAGCGCAGCCATTGCCGCGGGTGGCTTTGCCATGTTTTTCGGCGGCGGCTGGTTGGACGGCTTGATTGCCGGCGGCATCGGTGTGCTGATCATGGTGCTGACGTTGTACACACCTACAAAAGTCAACACCACGCTCAAAACCTTTGCGACCGCATTTGTTGCCGGCGCGGCTGCCCTGATCATCTGTGCCCTTGTTCCAAACGGACGTCCGGCTGAGATCATGATCGGCACGATCATGCTCATGATCCCGGGTCTTGCGTTGGGTACTTCACTGCGCGATCTGTTTGGCGGCGACATGGTTTCGGGGCTTTTGCGCTTTGTGCAGGCGTTGTTTACGGCGGCTCTGATCGCTGCGGGCTACGGTCTTGCATGGCTGACTATAGGAGGGATCGTATGAATTGGGGACAGATCATTTCAGGCACGATATCGTGCTTTGTTGCCCTTTTGGGTATTGCGATTATTTTTGACGTTCCGCCCAAAAAGCTGCCATGGGCAATGCTGGGCAGCGTCATCTCCTGCGTGATCATGCTCATCGGGGACGAGATCGGGCTTGATCCGCTGATTACCAACATGATAGCGACCGCCGTGCCCTGCGTGTATTGTGACGCCATGGCACGCGTGCTCAAAACGCCTACCACTATTTTTATGATCCCCACGCTTTTGCCGCTCGTGCCGGGAAGCAGGCTGTACTATACCATGTTCTATCTGTTCAGCGGTCAGCAGGCGCTGTTTATGGAAAACATGCTGGCGGCGGTCAAGATCTGTACGGGCATCGCCATGGCGATCATTGTGGTCACGGGTGCCATGCGTTGGCTGGAGGCAGCAAAAAGACAGAGATTGGAAAGAGAAAAGGGGAAGGGATAAATGACGAAAAGCACCTCGCAAGAGGTGCTTTTCCATAGCCGTACGGCTACGTTAATTCTGTTTTCTGACGCTCTTATATTCGTCGTAGTACCGATAATACGGGCAATGTCCCGTGTTGTGCGAAAGGAAATCGCACATGTCGTCCTCGTCCAGGGATACAAGGCACACGTATGCATCGTATTCCTCGTCGTAGTCGTAAAATTCACAGCTCTCGCAGTTTGCGGGCTTTTTGTTTTGCAGGGCTGCCATGCTATCGCCTCTCTTTCTGCAGTTATTATACCATAAGTGTATAAAAGTGTCAACAACGGGCAGAGAATTTTACGTGCGGTACTGGACAAGCGAGGCAGAATATGCTATAATAAAATCAATATTGTAAGTTAAGGAGCGGGTTTGGTATGGCAAAGAAGCAAAATACAAGCTCGAAGCAGGATAAAAAGGAGCTGCGCATCAGTAAGTCTGTGATCGTGGACGTTGTGCGTGTGCTGATCGGCATTGTGGTGCTGTGCGTGCTGCTGAGCGTGTCGTTGGACGTGCTAAACGATCAGCTTGTGACCAAGCAGGAGGAGCTGATTGAGGATAGCAAAAAGGACTTCGGCTGGATCGTCATCACGGTGGGGTACACCCTTCCGCTGATCTTTGCCTGCGTTGTGCCGGTGCTTGCATGCGTGGGTAGCCGGCGGGATGCGCAGCGCAAGCATCTGATCAAGGGCTTGATCATTGCGGGCGCGGCTGTTATAACGTTCGGCATTCTGTGTCCCGTGCAGATCAAGGATCTGGTCAATCAACGAGAGTTTTGCCAGATGCTGGAGCAGAGAGTGGAGGATGAGGAGGATTTTGTCTACCCCAAGGATGCGCCCAAGCTTGAGGACGTGACAAAGGAGCTGGAAAGAACGGTCAAGTGGACGGCAAAGGCGGCGCTGGGGATTGCCGTTGTCGGTGCATATCAGGGTGCAAGATATAAAAAGCTGCGCGACGGTGATGCGGACGACGAGCTGCCCTTGGAGGAGATTTCGGATGACCTGCCCGACGTGGATTGGGTAAAGGGAAATAAGGAATCCTGAATTTCTCGAAAAAAATTTTCAAAAACCTCTTGACATTTTTGCGGTTTGTGATATAATTAAGACACAGTCTTAATAAGGAGCCGCTATGAGAACGAGAAAAACGCATCAGACCGAGCTTGTGCTGCAAGCTGTGCATGCGCTGGATCATCCGACGGCAAGCGACGTCCTTAAAGCAGTAAACGAGCAAGATCCCACCGTGTCCCGCGCAACCGTGTTCCGCGTATTGGCAGAGGCTGCCGAGAGCGGAGAGGTGCAAAGGCTTGTGCTGGCAGGCAGCTCGGATTGCTTTGACATCACACTCTGCAGGCATGCACACATGGTGTGCAGCAGGTGCGGAGCGATCAGCGACGTTGAGATTGCAGACACCGAGGCACTGGAAAAGAGTGCCCGAGGCGTATCGGGTGGTCGGATAGACGCGTGCCACGTACAATTTTTTGGGCTTTGTCCCGCATGTAACAAGGAATGACCAATTAAAAATCTAATTCAATTATAAAAGGAGAACACACACATGGAACTCAGAGGATCTCAAACCGAAAAGAACCTGATGGCTGCATTTGCAGGCGAATCTCAGGCAAGAAACAAGTACACCTACTACGCATCCAAGGCAAGAAAAGAAGGCTACGAGCAGATCGCAGCTATTTTCGAGGAAACCGCTAATAACGAAAAAGAGCACGCAAAGCTTTGGTTCAAGCTGCTGCACGACGGTGAGGTTCCGGACACCATGACCAACCTCAAGGACGCTGCAGAGGGCGAGAACTACGAGTGGACCGATATGTACGCAGGCTTTGCAAAGACCGCTCGCGAGGAAGGATTTACCCGCATTGCTTACCTGTTCGAGGCAGTTGCCAAGATCGAGAAGGAGCACGAGGAAAGATACAAGAAGCTGCTGGGCAACATCGAGAACAAGATCGTGTTCTCTAAGGACGGCGAGGCTATCTGGGTTTGCCGTAACTGCGGTCACGTAGTTGTTGGTAAGGCTGCTCCCGTTATGTGCCCCGTTTGCGCACATCCTCAGGCTTACTTTGAGATCAAGGCTGATAACTATTGATCCTTATAAAACCGCAAGTGGCTTGCCGAAGGGCAAGCCACTTTTTTATGTGCATAAACGATGCATATATTCATGAATAAATGAATATTGATACGCATAAGGCGTATGGGTAAAAATGCAGAAATGCGGTGATTTGTCCGCTGTTGGTGAAAATCGCATAAAAATTATGCAAGAATATCATGATATTTGTGCATAAATTTTATAGAAAAGGGGTTGACAAAGCTTGCATATCGGTGTATAATTATGCACATAATAAACGTGCACGATGCACCAAGTTCCAAAGGAGAAACTACCATGAAAAAGATTATTGCTATGCTGATGGCTCTGATGCTGATCGTATCCGGTATCGCCGTATTTGCTTCCTGCGACAAGGAAGAGGAAAAGCCCGTGATCAAGATGGCTACCAACGCATACTTCAAGCCCTATGAATATTATGACGGTGAAACGATCGTCGGTATCGACGCTGAGATCGCTGCTGCTATTGCTGATAAGCTCGGTATGAAGCTTGAGATCGTGGATATGGAATTCGACTCCATCATCACTGCAGTAAACGAAGGATCCGTTGATTTCGGTATGGCAGGCATGACCGTAACCGAAAAGCGTCTGCAGGAGGTTGACTTCTCCATCTCTTACGCAAACGGTGTGCAGGCGATCATCGTAAAGGAAGGCTCTCCCATTACTTGCGCTGACGACCTCTATGCAGAGGGCGCGGCTTACAAGGTAGGCGTTCAGCTGGGCACCACCGGTGATATCTACGCAACCGATGATTTCGGTTCTGCAAACGTCACCACTTACTCTAACGGTAACGAGGCAGTTCTTGCACTGCTGGGCGGCAGCGTTGATTGCGTGATCATCGATAACGAGCCCGCAAAGGCACTGGTTGCTGCAAATGCAGGCCTGAAGATTCTGGAGACCTCTTACGCAAACGAGGACTACGCGATCTGCATCAAGAAGGGCAATGCCGAGCTGCTGGAAAAGATCAACCAGGCAATCATGGAGCTGACCGATGACGGCACCATCCAGGGCATCATCGCAAAGTACATTAAGTAATACGGAATAAGCCCCGAAAAAGTGTGGGATGGCAATGCCATCCCACCTTTTTGAGGTATTAGCAACGCTTTGAAAGGATAAATTTGCATGAAAAAGCCTTTGCCTAAGAGCAAAAAGAGACTGATTATAAACTGGTGTCTGGTCGGCTTGTGCGTTTTGCTGCTGAGCGGTGTGCTGATTGCGGATGCCGTGACCAACAACGTCACCGACGTAGCCCCCACCAAGGAGCAAGCGCAGCAGACCATTGAAGAAGCACTTGCCTCTCTGCCGCTGTTTAAGACGAGCTGGTGCGCCACCTATACCGCGCAGCAAAGCACCGAGATCGAAATTGTTTCGATCGAGCAGGGAGCTGAGCGCGAGTACGTAGTGCACGTCAAGTATACGCGCCCGGATCTCGGCACGCTGTACAAGGAGCACAAGGATGAGCTGTTTGCCGTTGCTTATCAAACCACCCTGCAGGGGAGCTCCAACGCCTCCACCATTCAAAAGGCACTTTCCGATCATGCCAAGGCAACTGCGCTGATTGAGCAGGCGGCAAGCATGAGCGGCGAGGCGGATATCTATCTGTACAGCACGCTGCAGGGCGATTACGTCATGCATCTGTCAGATGCAGCCGTTGACGCACTGCTTGGTGACGTTGCGGCAATCTCCAAGGATATTGCAAGCACCAACGAGATCAGAGTGGACGGCAAGTTCGTATCGATTGCCAATAATAATACCATTCGCAGAGGAGTGGATCAGTTCTTCGGTACTGCCAATTACGATGATGCAAAGCCGGATACCGCTTCGCCCCTGCATCAGAAGATCAATGATATCAAGGATGAGTTCTACCGCAACTTTATCGAGGACGACCATTGGAAGTACCTTGCAGAGGGACTTGGCAATACGCTTGCCATCACTGCGCTGGCGCTGCTTTTGGGTATTGTGCTGGGTATTGTGACCGCGCTGATCCGTATCGTATATGACAAGACGGATAAGCTGTATTATCTGGATAAGATCGTCAAGCTGTACGTGTCTGCCATTCGCGGTACGCCCGTTATGGTGCAGCTGCTGATTATTTACTTCGTGCTGCTTTTGCCCGTGGGTATTGAAAAATTCCCCGCAGCCGTGCTGTGCTTTGGCTTGAACTCGGGTGCGTACGTTTCCGAGATCATCCGCGGAGGCATCATGTCCATCGACCAGGGACAAACCGAGGCAGGCAGATCGCTGGGCTTTGGATTTTGGCCTACCATGTGGCACATCGTCATTCCGCAGGCGTTCAAGGTGGTGCTGCCCAGCCTTTGCAACGAGTTTATTTCGCTGCTCAAGGAGACCTCGGTTGCCTTCTACATCGGCGTTGCCGATCTGACGCGCGGCGGTATCAAGATTCGTTCGCAAACCTACAGTAACTTTATGCCGCTTTTGGCGGTTGCAATTATTTATTTTGTGCTGGTGCTTGGGCTGACCAAGCTGGTAGGCATACTGGAAAGGAGGCTGCGTAAGAGTGAGCGATAAGAATACGATCATCAGCGTCAGAGATCTGAAAAAGTATTATGACGGCGGCGTACACGCGCTGGACGGTGTGGATATGGACGTTGCACGCGGTGAGGTCGTGGTGATCATCGGGCCTTCGGGCAGCGGTAAGTCTACGCTTTTGCGCTCGCTGAATTTGCTTGAGCAGCCGACCTCGGGACAGATTTTGGTTGACGGCGTGGATCTGATGGATAAAAAGACCAACATCAACCTGCACCGTCAGAAGATGGGTATGGTGTTCCAGCATTTCAATCTGTTCCCGCACATGACGGTACTGAAAAACATGACCCTCGCTCCCACTAAGCTGCTTGGCAAGACCAAGGCAGAGGCGGAAGCAAAAGCCAAGGAGCTTTTGCAGACGGTAGGACTTGCGGACAGAGCGGGAGCATATCCCAGCCAGCTTTCGGGCGGACAAAAGCAGAGAATTGCCATTGTGCGCGCACTGTGCATGGAGCCTGAGGTCATGCTGTTTGACGAGCCGACCTCCGCACTTGACCCCGAAATGGTCGGTGAGGTACTGGAGGTTATGAAGGACCTTGCACGTAAGGGCATGACCATGCTGACGGTCACGCATGAAATGGGCTTTGCACGCGAGGTTGCCACCCGCGTGATCTTTATGGACGGCGGCGTGATAGTGGAAGAGTGCACACCCACGGAGATCTTCGACCACCCCAAGAGCGACCGCCTCAAGAACTTCTTGGCGAAGGTGCTGTAACACATTTCGATGACTCAAATAAATGTAGGGGAGGATATTATCCTCCCGCCAGTAAACGTATTGGATATCCGTTTGGGTGTCGATACCGCAAACTCAACGCTGGCGGGAGGATGATATCCTCCCCTACAAGTATTATGTGCATATAAATCCATACCATAAGGGAGTTACCTATGCAGGTAGCTCCCTTATTCTTATACGTTGATGTAATTCTCTCCGTTCTTTTTCTTGGCTATGTAGCCGCAAGAAAAAGAACCAAAAAGAACGGCGTTTTAGGTGTTTCGCCTCTGCGGAGGCGACTCGGGGCGCTGCCCCAAGCCCCCGGTCGCTTTTTGAAAAAAGCGACGCAAAAACTTTCGTGAGTGACTTGTCCGTATGGGTTAAAGCACCTTCGCCAAGAAGCTCTTGAGTCGGTCACTCTTGGGAGCGTCAAAGATCTCCGAGGGGGTGCCCTGCTCCACGATCGCGCCGCCGTCCATAAAGATCACGCGGGTAGCCACCTCACGGGCAAAGCCCATTTCGTGCGTCACCACCAGCATAGTCATTCCATTGCGCGCTAAGCTCTTCATAACCTCCAGCACCTCGCCAACCATTTCGGGGTCAAGCGCGGATGTGGGTTCGTCAAAAAGCATTACCTTCGGGTCCATAGCAAGCGCACGGATGATAGCTATACGCTGCTTCTGACCGCCGGAAAGAGTG
>JAGBXH010000421.1 GCA_017629395.1 Clostridia bacterium
CCCTTAAAGCCGTCGTGGTCGCGGTGCACGGTGGTACCCTTATCGCAAACGTAGCGCGGGGAAACGTCTGCCCATTGCTCGGTCGAGCCGTCCATAATAATGGTCTTGGGTGCGGACAGCTTCTGACGCTGGGTAGCACCCTTGAAGCGGCGGATGTTGGAGCAGAGCTGCAGGTAGTAGGTATCAAGATAGCCGTCGCGGTCGGGCTCAATGTCGCGGCTGTGCTCGCGGTCATATTGGTCAACCATGGCAAGCTGTGTGGAATCGTTATCGCTCAGCCACGGCTCGTGGAACTGACCCATGATCCACTCGTTCCAGCCCGTGACGAACACGATATCGGGACCGATGTCAAGCGCGCGCTCCCATTGCTCCTGAATGTTGTAGCCGTACTTGTAGGACTCCTTATCCAGCAGCTTGTGACCGTATTTCTTGGTGTAGGAGCGTCCGAAGGTGTCCTTATCGTTAAAGTGGGTGCAGATGCGGTCCTTGTTTGCGTTCTGACCCACGCCGACGGTCATCATTTCGCAAGAGCCGTCGGGGCGTGCGCCGTATTTATGCTGCGGAGCGATCTCCAGCCAGCCCCAATGGTCGGGTCTGGAGGGGCCGCAGCCGTAGCCGGGCTGACCGGGACGGAAGGTAAAGAAATTGCGGATCTCGTCCAGCATCTTGGTTTCCTCCTCGCAACATCCCTTTTCGGGGAGCGATTCGGGATAACCCATGATCATGGGCTTGCCGTCCAGCATGTACCAAAGGTCGGAGTAAAGACCGGGTGCGTACAGGTTCTGATAGAGTGCGCGCAGCATGTAATCGGAGGTCTTCATAGGACCGAAATTAAGCATGAACGCAACCTTGGGGGTATCCACGCCGTCCTCTCTCATCTTGCGCATCTCTTCAAACAGCGGCTCGTACGCCATACGCCAGAGCAGCGCGCCGTTGGTGCAGTCGAACAAGAGGAAATCCACGCCTGCGTTGTGCAGCATGGACATATGGTGACGGATGATATAGGGGTCAATGTCCTGATAGAAGCCGTAGAGCGGCTCGTGCCAGAAGCACTGGAAGGGACGCTCGCCCCATGCGGGGTGATCCTTGCGGTATTCGGCAGCAGGGTATTTATCAAGCACGTCCACCACGTCCACGGGGCGCATGTTGGTGTGCTGCTGATGCCATGTCCAGTAGAAGATACCGACTTGTCTGTTGTTCTTGGGGCCAACGTCCTCAACAGAGAGCACGGGTCTGCCCAGCATGTCCACAGCCTCCCAGGTGTCCGAGTCGATGTGACGGATGGCGCTGTCGGGTACGGGGGTATAGGTGATCTGCTTGTATGCGGGGGTATCCAAAAATTCAATCGAATGTACCTTTGCGTGGCTGTCCACGACCACCTTGACGTCGTGCACGCCCGCAAACTTGGTAATGTTGCAGTATGCAATATCGCGTGCGTCCTTGTTGTTGAGCGCGGCAACGCCCACGGGGGTGTCGCCTACGTAGATGGTGGCAAGATCCGCATTTTCCGCGCCGCTGAATTCTACCTTGGCGCAGATGGCTCCCGCGCCGAAATCACAACCGGGGAAGCGGAAGGTCTTGCGATCAAGATTTGCATTTGACATGGTAAGTACCTCCTTTAGGTTCTTTGTACATATGATACCATTATTTTTGCGGGATGTCAATCGGGTTGGGGAAAATAGACAAAAGAAATGCGGAAAAGAATGAAATCTGCCGTGGCGGATGATGCTTGTATGATCGCCCGATTACGCATGTTACGCCCCTTGTCCGCATATATTCAAACGAGAATGATTTGGGGGTGGTGGACATCAGGGCGACGGTTTATGCGGGGCTTTCCGAGGCAGAGGTGGCTGCGGCACGCGAGGTGCACGGCGAGAACGTGCTTTCAAGGAAAAAGAAAAAGGGATTTATCCGCCAATTCGTAGGCAATTTGGGTGATCCCATCATTAAGGTGCTGCTGTGTGCGCTGGGCATTCACATTTTACTGATGTTCAGGCAAGCAGATTGGCTGGAGACCGTGGGCATTGCCGTGTCGGTCTTTCTTGCCACGCTGATCTCCACCGTGTCGGAGTACGGCTCGGAGGCGGCGTTTGCAAGACTTTCCGAGAGCTGCGGTGCGGGGGCGTGCCGCGTGCGCAGAGAGGGCAGGGTCAAGCAGGTAGCTGCTGCCGAGATCGTGGTGGGCGACGTGGTGCTGTTGCAAGCGGGGGACATGATCCCTGCGGATGGCAGAATGCTGACGGGACGCTTGCGCGTGGATCAATCCGGCATGACGGGCGAGAGCGCGGCTGTGCAGAAAGCCCCGGGCGGCGGGGAGAGGACACCGCACAACGAGGCGTTTGTGTTCGGCGGATGCACCGTGCTGCAGGGGGAGGGCGAGATGCTGGTCGAGGCGGTAGGCGACGCCACCTTTTTGGGCGGCATTTCCACCGAGGTACAGAGTGAGGTGCGCGACAGCCCCTTGAAGGTGCGCCTTGGCAAGCTTGCGGGGCAGATCTCGCGTCTTGGCTATGCTGCTGCGGTCTTGGTGGCTGTTGTGTATTTGCTCAATGCTTTCGTGTTGGATGCGGGCTTTGACGGGGAGATCATTTTGCACCGCCTGCGCGACTGGCAATTCGTGCTCGAGCACCTGTTCCGCGCCTTGACGCTGGGATTGAGCGTCGTGGTCATGGCAGTGCCGGAGGGTCTTCCGATGATGATTGCGGTGGTGCTTTCTTCCAACGTAAAGCGTATGGTGCGCGACAACGTGCTTGTCAGAAAGCCCGCAGGCATCGAGGCTGCGGGCAGTATGAATATTCTGTTTACCGATAAAACGGGCACGCTGACGCACGGAAAAATGCGCGCCACGACGCTGCAGCTCGGCACGGGTGAGGCGTTGGGGCTGCCCTTGTCGGGGCACGGTACGCGTGCGGGGCTGTACCGCCGCGCCTGCCTTGGCAATACCTCCGCCCAAGCCGAGCAGGATGCGGGCACGGGGCGCGTGCGCGCTCTGGGCGGCAACGCGAC
>JAGBXH010000422.1 GCA_017629395.1 Clostridia bacterium
GGGCGCACCTCGACCGAGATCTACGAAAAGGCTGAAACGCTGGCAAAGTTCCGCGCGCGCTACCTGGACGTATTTGAAAAGCTGTCCGCACGCGGTGAGAAAATTGAGATCATCGACGCATCTGGCACTCTTGAGCAGGGCGCGGAAAAGATCGCCGCCGTGATCGAGAAGCATTTCGGGATATAAAATCACAAAAAACAGGCATGCCGCGATTGCGGCATGCCTGCGCTTTTTGTCTTTTCGGATAATTACTCGGCAAGGAAATCGCCAAGCATTTTCTTGAGCATCTCAACGTCCTCTTCCTTGTGCACGTGCACGTTTACGGGCTGGCGAAGGTCAAGGCTGAAGATACCGAGAATGGATCTGCCGTCTACTACGTATCTGCCCGAGCCGAGGTCTACTGCACCGTCGTATGCGACAAGGGTGTTGACCAGCTTATATACGTCATTGATCTCACGAAGATGGATTGCAAAAGTTTTCATATTATTTTACCTCCTATAAGGAAATTTATCAAAAAAATTAATGGTGTACTCTCTTTCGAGTACACCATCATTATACGCTTTTTTTCAAAATAGTCAAGAGTCAGACCCGACGAAGTTACCAATCATGCCATGCAATAATTGTGCATGTTGCACAAATGTCGTAGTCTTTTCTTATGCAATGCGACTGATAAATTTTAGTCAAAGAAATAATTCTCCACTTCGGCACACAGCCAATGGTACATAGGCAGGTGGTATTCCTGCACGCGATAGGTCTCTTTTGCGGGTGCGTGCAGCACCACGTCCGCAAGCTCGTCCAGCGCGCACTCCCCTTCTCCGACCATAGCGATCACGCGCACGCCGAGCGCCTTTGCCGCTCTTGCCGCCTGCACGCAGTTTTGAGAGTTGCCCGAGGTGGAAATGCACCACAGCACGTCTCCTTGCTTGCCAAGTGCCAGCGTCAGCTGGGCGTACACGGTCACGGCATCCACGTCGTTGCAAAATGCCGAAATGATCGCGCCCTGCGCGGGTAACGAGATGGCGGGCAATCCCATCTGCAATTTGCTTGCAAGCTCCTCGCCCATGCGTTCGCGCAACTCGCCCGTCAGCATTCTTTACAGGCAAAGCCCTTGAGCAGCTCGCCTGCTATGTGGTCGCAATCGGCTGCAGAGCCGCCGTTGCCGCACAAAAGCACCTTGCCGCCGTGCGCAAACGTCTCGATCAACAGCTCTCTTGCCTGCTCCAACGCCTCGCTCTGTCTCACCAGCGCGGGATAATGCTCAAACAATGCAATCTTCATAAGCTCTCCTTACTTTGCCGTCATGGCAACGCACAAAGCCGCCATATCGCCCACCGACTCGGTCAGCGCAGCGGGTACGATCTCGCATGCCGCAAGTGATGCGGGCAACGCCTCCGCCGCCAATACCTTCTCCATAGACTTGCGCAGCAAATGTCCGCTGCGCGCGTAAATGCTGCCGATGACGATGCGCTCAGGGTTGATGATATCGATCAGCACGGCAAGTCCGTGCCCAAGCATCTCACCGCACTTCTCCCAAACCGCCAACGCGACCTCGTCGCCCTCGTCGGCAGCCTTGGCAAGCGCCTTTGCAGTGATCTTGTCAAGCTCGTCCTCGCTTTGGCAAAAGCTGCAGGGGATGCCGCGCTCCAGCACATCCTTGGCATACATAGCGCCCAGCTGTGCAAGACCGCCTCCCGAGCAAAAGCCCTCAAACGAGCCCTTTTTATAATACCCGACAGGTCCGTCGGGGGCAAGACGCACGTGCCCCACCTCGCCTGCGTTATCATTTGCACCGACGTACAGCTTGCCGCCCAAGATCAAGCCCGCGCCCATACCCGTACCAAAGGTCAGAAACGCCATGCTCTCGCACC
>JAGBXH010000423.1 GCA_017629395.1 Clostridia bacterium
GCCGTAGGGGCGAGAATTTCGGCATAGCCGAAATATGTGATCGCCCGCGCCTGCGGCAATTACTATTTGAAAGCATTGGTATTTGATTATTTCACCGCTATTTCCGCAGCCCCATCGGACAGCCCTTTTATGATCCTTCCGAGTCCGTTTGCTCTGCGCTCTCCATGATCACCCAGTTCTGATATCCCTTAGAGATCACGTAATCCAGCGCATCCGTCTGTGTGCCGTCCAGTGCCAGGCGCGGTGAGTAGCGGATCAGGTCGTATTGCATGCTTTCCATGATGTAACGAACGGTCAGTGTTTGCTGCTCTGCCTCGGGTTCAAAAGCATCAAGCGGAATGCCGCGCAGATCCAGCACCAGATAATCACAAACCGTCAAAAGCTGTGCCGCGGTATAGGCTTCATATCTGGCGGAAAGCAAGACCTCGGGAGTGATCAGCACCCCGATAGCGCAATCCCCCGCCAGCACCTTGACACGGCGCACGTACTCGCACACCCGGGCAATATTTGCCTGCGTGGGGGCAAGTCCGCAAAGAAACACCTCATCCACGCCTGCCGCTGCCGCCTCGGCAATCAGCGCAGCCTCGTAGGAAAGCGTCAGCTCCTGCATTGCCGCATCCTGCTCGGCAAAGCCCGAAATCGGCAGATACGCAGTCAGATACAAGTTGTTATGATGCAGATTTTCCACGTTGGCTGCAAGATCTGCACTGCCGTTTGGCTCCCAGCCTGCACGCTCGCAGACAGCAGAATCAAAGACAAGTGCCCCATCCGCCGTGCGCAGCGGTGCACACAGCTGCGCAATGCCTGCGTTGAGATAGCTGGTGTAGCGATCTCCCACATGGTACGCATGCGCTTTGATGCGCGGCACCGTGATGGGCACGATCTCCTCCTTTGGCACCTCGGGAACTGTCTGCTGCTCTTTTTCCGCCGGATATTTTTCCGCTGTGCGCAAAAGCCAAGTCCCCACGCCCACGCTGGCAGCAAAGGTCACGCCAAGCAGCAGCACGACGCCCGCCATAACTGCCCACTTGACCCACGCTTTTCCCTTTTTACCGATGCGCACGCGTCTTTTCGCCATTTGCTCTTCTTCCTTTTAGTCCAGATTTACAAAATCGAGGCTCTTACCGTATTCGTTGAGCTCGACCGTCATGTTTTCCTTGATACCGTCCTGGTATTCGCCCATCTTGGCAGACTGGTAATACTGCAGCAGCTGCTCTCCGTTCATCAGCACGTACAGCTCCTCAATAGGCATACGCATGATGACGTAATAACCGCCGCCGTACTCCACTACGTCGCTGGTTCCGTATTCATCCAGCGCAAATGCTGCATCCTCATAAGCCTGACCCATTTCGTTGTAGGTAAAGTAATATCCATTCTGGGTAATGGTCAGATCCTTGTTGACCACCGAGCCGATATGCCGGCACATCAGAGAATAACGCTCCTCGTCGTCCTCGCACGCCGAAAGCTCATCCGCAATTGCCTTTGCGGTGTCGTAATACGACTCGCGCTTGCTCTCATCCTCTACAGGGATATAGACGTGAATGGTTCTGGCATACTCCTCGCCTGCCAGCACGTAATCAAGGTACTCCGAGAAGTTATCCTCACCGTACTCAAAAATGCCGCCGTCCACCAAAGCGTAATACATAGCGGACTCCAGATAGCTTGCACGGTAGATAAAGCGCAAATAATGGTCGGTCAAGCCGTTGTCCGCAAGCCACTGCAGATACGCATCGAAATCACCGCCAAAGCCGCCCTGCGCCTCGCTCTGGTTGACCAGATTTTCAATCTGCTCCTGCACGTAATCGTCAAGCTCCTTGCCGCTCGTGCTGACCATCAAATTCTTGCAGCCGGTCAGAATGGCGTAATTCGCCTTGAGATTTTCAAGCACCAGCTCCTCTAACTCACCGCGATACTTCTCTGCAGTGCGCGCATCGTCCCAGATGCCCTTGCCGTATTTCTGCTCCAGCTGTGCCTTATAGGTGTTGGTGACAAAGCGCAGCTCCTCGTAATAAATATCGTATTCGTCACACTTGCCCACCACGCGCATTTCCTGCTCTGTGCTTTCCACGGGCTTGATCTTATCCGAGCAGCCTGCCAGCGTCAGCACAAACATAAGCAGTGACATGGCACATGCAAACGCGCGCATGATTCTGTTTTTTTGCATCATATATTCCTCCAAAAGCCATATAGGCATATCATTTCATGATAATTATACAACGCCTTTATGACATGGCTGTGAATATTGCGTATTTTTTTGCACACTTTCGCAAAAAAGCATGATCCTTGACCGAAATTATATACCTTTTTCTCGTTTGCACTACTTTTCGTAATTTTCCATGACAAAAAAGAGTGCCGCCAAAGCGGCACTCTTATAAAAGCTCAAATTGTTTAGAAGCAAGGTATAATATTTACAATTTAAGTCCTTTGTCTATAAGCCTATCATTCATAAATTCAACAGCTTTAGTATTATATGTAAAATAGATTATATTTTTTTCTTTCAGAACTTCTTCAAAGCTTAAGTCTTTACGCTTACAATGTTACCGCTATTATTATACTCGTAAACAAAGGTTTTGTCAAGTTTTATCACACAAAACAAGCCCCTCCCGCTTTGCATGCAAAACGGGAGGGGCGAGATCAGGAAACGACTCTTGCTATCGGAAAAGCATTATTCTTTAGAAAAACATCAATGTCCATTATTCAAATATATTTAATTGATCCATAATCCAGTTCAAGTCTTTTATAAAGTTTTCGTCTTGCCAAGAAAAGAACTTATATCGTTCTTTCTTGTCAACCAAGATTAGCATAGTAGCCGTTGTCAAGCAACTACCATCAAAAACTTTCACCAATCTACCATTTTTATCACAAACAGATAAACCCAAATAAAAATTCTTATCATTTTTATCCTTGGCTTTTCCATAACATAAATCAAGATTGAACTCATGAGATTTAACTAATTCATTCAATGTAGAATATATAGAACTACTTATAAATCTATTGATCTCCAAATTGCAATAATACTGCAAAGTATCGTTCACACTTGCTTCCATATTCCTCTCCGTTGCTATCATTTCCCTATAACTCTTCTTAGTAATAAATCCCATCTGATTCTTTGACCTATTCTACCTGTTATCGGATTTATATTGTTTAGCTGCCAATGAATAGGATGGCTATTGTGTGCTGGGTGTATACATAATGTTTTAACTCGTAAGTTACCACTAGGAGCTTTTTGAGTGAACTTGATTCCATAATAATTGTCAATTTTACCCATTTTTTGGATCGAATTGATATTAAAAGAGTAAGCAAAACTTGAAGCAAATGTTCCTAAAGTTGCTAAACTCGCTGTGGTAATCATCAAACCGTTGTACCAATCTTCACTCATGCCTGTATCCAACATCCAGTTGCTTCCGGAAAATGCTTCTTGATACTCTGCTGAAGCAAACAAAGCAGTTCCTGCGCCTGCAACCATAGTTCCTATGCCTATCACGGTTGCTAACGCTCCGGTTGTCGCAAAAGCCGCCAAACCGCCGGAAATCAATGCAGGTATTGCTACAATGGTTAATCCAATAGCAGTCAATAAATTATTATCAGACGCTACACCAGCAATAGTTAGCCCTAATCCGACCAAGGCTGTTAAGCCTAATATACACGCCAATACTGGAAAACACCCACTCGGATCGCAGTAATTGACCGGATCATTGTTACAGTAGGCATACAGATTCAGCCCGTTAGGCGTTTCGGGATCAAGATAACCCGTATCATCCGGCGAGATAAATCTGCGCCATTCGGGGCAGTAGTAACGTGCGTTGAGGTAGTAGAGCTTGGTGTCCTCGTCGTAATAGTAACCACGGTATCTGATAGGATTGCGAATTGCACTACCATCAGAGTTGAGAGTAATGGTACAATTACCCCAAGCGTCGTAGGCGTATCCGCCGACTTTATTATCGCCATTGGTATAAATACCAATGACATCGCCGAGAAGATTACGCTGGAAGTAGTAGGTAGTTGAAGCACCGGTCTCAGATGTATACACCATACCGATAATACCGGACTCGTCATACAGGTAAACCTTTTTTTCAGTGCCGCTTCCTTCTCCGTAGTACTGACTTATCTTGCTCTCGCTAATCAGCCTTCCGGACTGGTCATATTTGAATGTCTGACTGTAGCTTGTCAACATTCCCATTACAATGGCAGAAGAGGAAGAGGTGCCAGCCATGTAGTTGTAGTTGATACCAATTCTCTGACCGAAGGCATTATAGGTGTAGTTGTAAGTTTCCGTTCCTGTACGTATCGATCCTTTTGTGAGCTTGGAAAGCTTGCCGCGCGTCCAGGTGGCTGTGTAACCATTAACAGTCGTGGGGCAGCCCATCGCGTTGTAGCTGATGCTTGTGCCACCGCAGTTTGTAAGTCTGTCGGGATAGGTTGCATCATAGCCGAAGCTCTGCTGGGAGATCACAGAACCGAGCGTACCGGTGGTGTATGCATAAGTCTTTACGCTTACAATGTTACCGCTATTATTATACTCGTAAACAAAGGTTTTGTCAAGTTATATCATACAATACGCCCCCGTTCCGCATGCGGAACGGGCAAGGGGGTGAAGATGTGTCGCATCCTATCGAAAGAACATCATTTGACATTTGTGGGAATTAAAAAATATTGAGACTCTCAAAAATATCTGAAAATGTTTTCACCCACTTTCGCAAAAAGCCTTTTCAAATTCACAATTCCGTGATATAATGGTGTTAACGAAAGCAAAGGAGCACCGATATGGAAGAAATTTATACC
>JAGBXH010000424.1 GCA_017629395.1 Clostridia bacterium
TGCGGCTTTCTATGTCAATGTAATCGCGCTTGACCAGTGCACGGATCTCCTCGTCGGTCTTGTCCTTATATACGGTGCGGACATGATCGCTTGTGCGGCGCGAAACGTCCTCACAGTGCACCAAGCAGCCGGGCATGCGCTCGTGATAGTAGTCACACATCGCCTGCTGGTTTCTGCCAACGCCCATTTCGTTACCGACAGACCACATCAGTACGCACGCGTGGTTCTTGTCGCGCTCCATCATCAGGCGCGCGCGGTCAACGTAGCTTTCTTTCCATTCGGGCGCGTCGGTCAGCTCGTCCCATCTGCCCGCGATCGCCATTCCGTGCGTTTCAAGGTCTGCTTCGTCCACAACGTAAAAGCCGAGCCTATCGCAAAGCGTCAAAAATCTTGGGTCGTTGGGGTAGTGGCTGGTACGGATGGTGTTGACGTTGTGCGCTTTCATGATCATCAGATCGCGGATCATGTGGTCGATCGGGGTGGTCGAGCCCAGCACGGGGTGGCTGTCGTGGCGATTGACGCCCTTGGTCTTGATCTTTTGTCCGTTGAAGTACAGCACGCCGTCCTTGATGGCGATGTGCTTAAAGCCAACGGGAATATCGATAAATTCGCTGCCCGCATGCAGGTGCAGGGTATAGAGGTTGGGCGTTTCATCGTTCCACAGCGCGGGGGCGTCCACGGTAACGGCAAATTCGCCTGCACCGTCCACGACCTGATTGCCCGCTGCAACGGTCGAGCCGTCGGGAGCGGAAAGAGAATAGGTCACCTGCGCCTTGCCCGAGAGAGTCAGCTCGCAGCGCAGCGTTGCGCTTGCAAAATCGTCCGTCACCGTGGGATGATTGTAGACGTCCACGATGTGCACGGGATCGCGCAAAAGCAGGTATACGTCGCGGAAAATGCCCGACCAGCGGAACTTGTCCTGGTCTTCCAGATAGCTTGCCTCGCACCACTTGAACACCAGCACCTTGATGCTGTTTTCACCTGCGTGCAGGTAAGGGGTGACGTCGATCTCGCTTGTCATGTGGCTGACCTGGCTGTAGGCAACGAAGGTATCGTTGATAAAGAGGTAGAAGCAGGAGTCTACGCCCTCAAAATTGATGCACAACGTCTTCTCCAGCATCTTGGGGTGCACGTAAAAGCTGCGCGCGTACACGCCGCAGGGATTGATTTCGGGGATGTTGGGGGGATCGAGCGGGAAGGGATAGACTACGTTTGTATAGTTGGGCGTGTCGTAGCCGCGGCCAAGCATGGTCTGCCAGGAGCGGGGCACCTCGATCTTGTCGGGCGTTGCGCTCACGCCAATCGGGTCGGGCAGCTCTTTGGCTGAGGGGTAGAATGTAAAGTCCCATTCACCCGAGAGGTTGATGAAAAACCTGCTTTGATCGCGCAGATCGCGCGCAGCAGCATCGGCAGAGTGATAGGGAACGAAGTATGCTCTGGGAGCGAGCGTGCCCTTGTGCAGGACGTCGTATGAAAGATGATAGGTCAGATTCATAAAAGGACTTCCTTTCAGTTTTGTTGATTCCATTATAACAAAAAAGCGCACTTGCGTCAAGCGTAAAACGGGATTTTTCAAGCATATATCCCGACAAGTCACAGAGGAAATTTTTTGTGCTCCCCCGTATTGTGGCGCAGCGGGATCTCTGAACGGTTTGTGACACGCTGCCTGCATAAACAACATATTGTAGGGACAGGCGTCCTCGACTGTCCCTGCAAAATCAATCAAATATGACAATGCGGACAGTCGGGGACGCCTGTCCCTACA
>JAGBXH010000425.1 GCA_017629395.1 Clostridia bacterium
GCAGATCGTCAAGGATCTGGAAGAGGGCGGTTTCCTGATCCTTGACGATCTGCTTTCTTGCCACAAAGCGATCCATGCCTGCGTAAGCGGGATAGTCCTCGGTGATCTTGGCGTCGTCAGTCATGACGTTGATGACGGGCAGGTTGTGGCGTGCGCCAACCTCAAAGTCGTTGGGGTCGTGCGCAGGGGTGATCTTTACGCAGCCGGTACCGAAATCAGCCTCAACGTAGTCATCGGCGATCACGGGGATTTCTCTGCCAACCAAGGGAAGGATCAGCATCTTGCCGATCATGTCCTTGTATCTTTCATCGTTCGGGTTAACTGCAACGGCGGTATCGCCCAAGAGGGTCTCGGGACGGGTGGTTGCAACCTCAAGGTGACCGCTGCCGTCCTTGAAGGGGTAGCGGATGTGCCAGAAGTGACCTGCCTGATCCTCGTATTCCACCTCAGCGTCGGAAATGGAGGTCAAGCATTTGGGGCACCAGTTGATGATGCGGTTGCCGCGGTAGATCAAGCCCTTGTCATACAGCTTGACGAATACGGTCTTGACAGCCTCGGAGCAGCCCTCGTCCAGAGTGAAGCGCTCGCGCGACCAGTCGCAGGAAGAGCCCATCTTCTTGAGCTGGGAGATGATTCTGCCGCCGTACTGCTCCTTCCAAGCCCATGCGCGCTCAAGGAAGCCGTCTCTGCCGAGCTGCTCCTTGGTAATGCCTTCCTTGCGCATTGCCTCCACGATCTTTGCCTCGGTAGCGATCGATGCGTGGTCGGTGCCGGGCAGCCAAAGGGTGCAAAAGCCTGCCATGCGCTTATAGCGGATCAGAATATCCTGCAGGGTGTTGTCCAGCGCGTGACCCATGTGCAGCTGACCTGTAATGTTTGGAGGGGGAATGACGATGGTGAAAGAGGGCTTGGAATGGTCGATGGTAGGGGTGAAGTAACCCTTTTGGCACCATTCGGCATAAATCTTGTCCTCAAAATCACCGGGGGAATAGGTTTTCGGTAATTCGTTGTAGGAATTCATGTCTATTTTCTCCTTATCATAATTTTTGAAATAAAAAAGCTCCACCGTCGCTGACATTCATCAGGACGTGGAGACGCGGTACCACCTGATTTCATGCCCAATACGGGCATGCACTCAAATCACTTTTAACGGCGTGACCCGTTACGGACTACTCTGCAGCTTGCACTTCACCCGTACCGCTCCCGGACGACTTGGGCAATGCTTTCCTCGAACTCTCACCAACCGTTCGATCTCTGTGCGAAAGGGGACTGCCTACTACTTCCGTTCCCAGCGTTTGACATATACGGATAAAGTATATCATATAGTAGGGAATTTGTCAACAATTTCAGCTCGAAAAATTTTTTCAAAAAAATCGAAAAAAATTGAAAAAAGGTATTGACAAACCGAAAATAATCTGTTATAATATCAAAGTCGTCAGCGGACGGCACAATGCTGGTATGGCTCAGTCGGTAGAGCACGTCATTGGTAATGACGAGGTCATCAGTTCGATTCTGATTACCAGCTCCACAAAAACCCTCGCAATAGCGAGGGTTTTTTGATTATTATTTCGGACTTTGGAGGCAGATATGGGCGCAAGAGGCGAGAGAGCAAAAAATCTGTTTTTACAAGGCTACACCTGTGCGCAGGCGGTGGTGTTGGCGTTTGAGGATATGACGGGACTGGACAGAGCGACGGC
>JAGBXH010000052.1 GCA_017629395.1 Clostridia bacterium
TGCAGACCAAGTATCAGGTGCCCGAAACGCTGATCGACGCGTACCGCATTGAGGGTGAGAGCGAGAGCGGTGAAACGTATTGCCTCGAGGTGGGCGAGAACCACCAAAGACTGGTGCGTCACAAGGTGGATTGGCGCGTCAAGTCCCTGCGTTTTGTACCGATTTCGACGCATGGTTGCGAAAAATTCCGCTTGTTTTCGTTTGAAATCAAATAAAAATCAAGGCAATATCACTCCAAGCGGAATGATATTGCCTTTTTGTTGTTTTATTTTTCCAGCTCCGCAAGCTTTTTGACCGCACCTGCGTGTCCCTTGGCTGCGGCTTTTTTATAGAGTGCCAAGGCTTCGCGCTCGCTGTGAACTTGCACGCCCTCACCGCTTTCGTAGCACTCTGCAAGGCTGAAGCAAGCGTGTGCATGTCCGGCATTGGCGGCAATGCGAAGGTGCTTGACCGCCTTTTGGGCATCCTTGGGCGTGCCCTTGCCGTGCTTTTCGCACCAACCGAGGCTGTAGTTGGCGGCAATGTTGCCGCCCTTTGCCGCAATGCGGAAGCATTCCACCGCCAAGGCGGCATTTTTGGGCAGATCTTGCCCGAAAAACCAAAGGTCGCCCATGTGATTGACCGCCTCCATGCGGCGCGCGTCGTTTGCGGGCAGCGTCGTACCCGAGGGCATGTCGCGGTAGTAGCCCTCAATGGACTTTCCGTAAGCCTTGATGCGCGCCAACTCGTCCATGGCGTCACGGTTGCCTTCAATAATGGCGCGTCCGTAATATTCCAAGGCAAGCGCAAAGTCGTGCGTATCGGTCATGCCCATGGCGTGGAATTGCCCTAAGCGGAACAGTGCCTCACCAATGGCAAGCTTGTCGGGATGGGGATAAAAGGTGACGGTCTCCAGCTTTTGCGCCTCGCCCACGGGCGGACGCACCTGCCCGTTTGCTGCCTTTTCAAGCAGGGATCGGCACAGCATGGGAGAAGGGGCTGTGCCCGTACCCGTGCGATGGCAATCGGAAAGCAGCAGCAGCGCGGAGAGATTGCCGTCGTGTGCAGCACGGCTCAGCGCGGCTACAGCGGTTTGCGCGTCGCGTCCCGTGCCTATGCCGCGCAGCAAGCATCTGCCAACGTGATAAAAGCCGTCTGCATCTCCGCTCTTGGCAGCTTTTTTGTATAGGGAATAGGCAGCGGCATCGTCCTTGCTTGTGCCAATGCCGCGCTCAAGACATTCTGCCAGCGTCAGCATGGCGGGGACGTGCCCCTGATCGGCTGCGTGACGGTAAAGTTCGGCTGCACGGGCGGGATCGGACTTTGCGCCCACGCCGTGCTGCAGGCAAAGACCTAAGAGGTGCTGTGCGCGTGCGCTGCCGTTCTGCGCAGCGTCCTCCAGCCAGCGAACGGCATCCTCAAGGTTTTGCTTTGTGCCCACGCCGTGCAAAGAGCACCAACCAAGTCGATACAGCGCGTCCGGTTGAGCCGTGCCCGATATGATGGCGGCGCGGAACCATCTGAGAGCCAGGAGCGGATCACGCACCAAGCCGTCGCCCTCAAGGTACGCCTCGCCAAGATCGCAGCAGGCGCGCACGTCGTTTCCCTCAGCGGCAATCAGCAGCCACTTGGAAGCCTTTGCGGGATCACGGGGGACGCCCGTTCCGGTTTTATAAAGCAGATAGGCATCGTATTGTGCCTGCAGGCAGCCTGCCATGGCGGCTGCAACGACCAGCGAGGCACCCTTTTGCTCGTCCGCTTGCACGCCCGCGCCTGCAAGATGCAGCTTGCCAAGGCGATATTTGGCGTGCGCGTCGCCAAGGCGGGCAGCCTCTGCGTACCGAGCGGCGGCAGCGCGCAGATTTTGCGCAAAGCCTACACCCTGCTCGTAGCAGAGCGCAAGTCTGTAGCATGCGCCGGCGTGTCCGGCGTCAGCAGCACGCTTCAAAAGCGCAATTGCTGCTGCAACGTCCTTGTGGCAGCCTCTGCCGTAAAGGTAGCAGCCCGCAAGGTTATTTTGTCCGTTTGCGCTGCCTTTCTGGGCAGCAAGCGTGTACCATTTTACCGCCTCGGAAAGATCTTCGTGCACGCCGTCCCCAAATTCGTAAAAGCTGCCCAGCGCGTATTGCGCATCCGCCACGCCACCCTCGGCGGCGCGGTTCAGGTAGGCGGCTGCAAGGGAAAGATCGCGCGCAACGCCTCTTCCCTCAATCAGACAGAGCGCGTATTGATAGGCAGCGTCAGCAACTTCCGCGTCTGCTGCCTGCTTGAAATGCTTTGCAGCAAGCGCATCGTCCTGCGGACAGCCCTTGCCGTCGCGGCACAGCGTGCCTATATAGTATTGCGCAGAGGCAAGCCCCAGCGCGTGTGCATCCTCAAAGTGCCCGTATGCCTTGGCTGCGTTGTGTGCCGTTCCGATTCCGTCAAGATAGCAAAGTCCCAGACGCAGGGAGGCGAGAGCGAGCCCCTGCTTGGCAGATGCCTGCAGCAGCTGTACGGCACGTGCGGGATCGGGTTGCGTGCCCGTACCCTCCAGCAGGCAAACTGCTGCGTAGTACTGTCCGCGCTTTTCTCCCAGGGCCGCGGCAGATTCCAGCAGGCGGAAGCCTCGCGGTGCATCCTGCTGCGTGCCCGTGCCCTCCAGCGTGCAAAGACCCAGCGTGACCAAAGCACCCGCGTTTTGCTTTTCTGCGGCAAGCGAGAGCCAATGCACCGCTTGCTTATCCGAGTAAGGCAGCAGCTCTGCGCTCAGGTATGCCTGCGCCAGCGCGTACATAGCCTCCGATACGCCGTCGTTTGCGCCAACGCCCAGCGCAATCAGCTCGGCAAGCGCGTCGGTTTTGCTGCGCTGGTCGCGAAATGCGCGGGGGCAGGTGCAAAGACCTGTGATGAACAGACGGTGCACCAACGCAGGATCGGGGGTCTGATCGGGATCGGGCTGCACCGACGTGTAGGGATAGTCGGCGTGCGGCTCATGCTCGCCCACGTGTAAAACGCGCAGTCTGCGCTCCTTGGCTGCAAGACAAAGCTGCTCGGCAATGGGCGTTTGCGGCAGATCCCCCAGCACAAGGATCAGACCTGCACGGAAAGCGTCACGCAAGACCTCGGTGCGCAGCTGCTCGGTCTTGCGCACGGCAAAGCCGTAGGCACTCAGAAAGCGGAACGTCCTTTCTGCTGCGTCGGCTTGAGCGGGATCGTAAAAAAACGGCACGAAAAGGTGCACGGGGGGGTTTTTTTGTGCTTGCTGCATGGGCATATGCTGCCTCCTTTGATCATTGTGCAAAAAAAACGCGAAATTTTGAAAAATTTACGAAAAAGGTCTTTTCATTTTTGCGCTTTTGTATTAAAATATATATAATAGATATTTGTATATTCATTATACATGATTTGCCGCGCATTTTCAAGGCTTGCGGCAAAAAAAGAACTTATATTTGGAACATACGGAGGTAACGGTATGAAGAAGAAGTATACACTTGTCATCTCGGACGTGGAAATGAGCGTGGTGACGGATGCCCCTTGGGAGTCGGTTGAAAAGATCGTGGGCATTCTGGATCGCAAAATGAGGGATATCAACCTCAAGAGCTACCGTTGTACCAAAAACCAGGCAGCCCTTTTGTGCGCGCTGGAATATTGCTCGGAGAAGCTGGAGCTGCAGGATCGCAACGCTGAGCTGGAGGAGCTGGCAGAGCAGGATGCTGCAACCATTGAGCAAAAGGACGCAAAAATTGCAGAGCTGGAGGCGCAGATCGCACAGCTGCAGAATGAGAACGAGATCATGCACAATATTCTGGAGCGCGCAGCAGCGTCTACCAAGCGCATGATGGGTCATCATGAGCCTGAAGGAGCTGCAAAGGCTGAGCAGCCCGCAGCAGAGGCAGCGGAGGCGGCAGAAGTCGAACAGCCCGAGGCAGAGATGCCTGCAGAGGTGCCCGCAGAGGCAGCGGCAGAAGAAAAGGCAGAGGAGACGATTGCACAGCAGCAGGAGCAGCCGGCAGAAGCACCCGAGCAGCTGACGGTGGATTTTGCCGGGGCAGAGCCCGAGTCCGAGGTCAACGTCACGGCAGCCAAGGTCATTGAGGAGATCGCCCAAAGCCAGAGCGACGTACCGCGCGTCAAGGCAAAGGTCAAAAAGAGCAACAATCGCTCCCGCGTAGGCTCTATGTTTGATCTGCTTACCTTTAACGATGTTTAAGACGACGAACAACCGATCTCTGCCCGAGCTGCTCAGCCCCGCAGGCTCGCCCGACGCGCTGCGGGCGGCGATCGATGCAGGAGCCGACGCCGTATACCTCGGCGGCGGCTCTTTTCATGCCCGCATGAATGCGGATAACTTCGGCACGCAGCAGGCGTTGACCGATGCCGTTTCATTGGCACACTTCTGGGGCGTTAAGGTGTACGTAACGCTCAATACCATGGTTTACGATCGCGAGCTTGATGCTGCCTTGGCGCAAGCCGAGCAGGCAGCGCGTGCGGGTGCGGACGGCTTGATCGTGGCAGACGTGGGGCTTGGCGCGCTTTTGCATAAGGCGCTGCCCGAGCTGCCCTTGCACGCCAGCACGCAGATGTCGGTGCATCGCGGTGACGTGGGCGAGCTGCTTGCAAGAGCGGGCTTTAGCCGTATGGTGCTGGCACGTGAAATGCCTGCCGATCAGATCGCTCTGGCGGTCAAGGAAAGCCCTATTGAAATCGAGGCATTCGTGCATGGTGCGCTGTGCGTCAGCCAATCGGGGCAATGCCTGTTCTCTTCTTTGGTCGGAGGCAGAAGCGGCAACCGCGGCGAGTGTGCGCAGCCCTGCCGTCTGCCCTTCAAGGACCGTAAGGGAAGGGATCATTATCCGCTTTCGCTCAAGGATCTTTCCTTGGCAAGATACGTACCCGAGATCATTGACTCGGGTGTGGCGTCGCTCAAGATCGAGGGACGCATGAAGTCTCCCGAATACGTCTATACCGTCACGCGCATCTGGCGTGAGCTTTTGGATGCGGGAAAGGGTGCGGACGAGGTGCAAATGCTGGAGCTTGGCAAGGCGTTCTCCCGCTCGGGATTTACCGATGGATATTACCGCCGCCGCAAGGACGAGGGCATGCTGGGCGTGCGCTCTGCACAGGACAAGATGGCATCGGGAGAGATACAGAAATTCAAGGGAATACAAAGAAAAATTCCCATAGAGCTGTCTGCCTGCCTTGAGGCAGATCAACCCATGACGCTGCAAGCTCGTGCAGGGGAGCACACCGTGTGCGTGCAGGGGGCTTGCCCCGAGGCGGCACATACGCGCCCCATTACGGCAGAGCAGGTGCAGGCAAGTCTGGGCAAGCTGGGGGCTACACCGTTTGTCACTTCTGCACCCGAGGTGCAGATCAAGGGCGAGGTCATGGTAGCCGCATCCGCGCTCAACGCGCTGCGCCGTGAGGCGGCGGAGAGCTTGGAGAGTGCGATCAAAGCGTCCCTTGTGCCTGCGCCCGTTGTGCGCAGAGAAGTAGCAAAGCCGCGTCCCGAGGGCGTGCGCGACAGCGTCAGAACCGCAAGATTTTTGTATGCGCATCAGCTGACCGAGGCGGCAGCGGCGTATTTTGATATCCGCTATCTGCCCTTGGAGGTCGTCGCATCGAGTGAGGTACCGCTTTGCAACGGTGCTTTGCTGCCGCCTGTGATTTTCCCCGAGGACACGGGAAACGTTTGCGCTATGCTGAAAAAGGCGCAAAATAAGGGCGTCCGTCACCTGATGGTGGGCAATATCGGACACTTGCCGATGCTTGAAGGCTTTGATTTTGTGCTGCACGGGGATTATCGACTCAATGCAGCCAATCATGCAACGGTCTGCGAGCTGGAGCGGTACGGCTTTGCCGACGTGATCGCTTCTGCTGAGATGAGTACGGCACAGCTGCGCGATCTGGGGGGCAATACTGCCGCCATCGTATACGGCAGAGTGCCGCTGATGACCTTGGAGCGTTGCATCAACAAGCAAGCTGGCGGCTGTGAGGCGTGTTCCGGAGGCAAAGCACAGCTTGTGGATCGCAAGGGAGTGAAATTCCCCGTGGTGCGCGAGTACGGGCATCGCAATCTGGTGCTCAACAGCCTGCCTACGGGCATGTCGGATAAGCAGAGCGTGCTTGGCGCGTGCGGTATTACCTCGCAGCACTTTTTGTTCACGGTGGAGAGCGCGGACGAGGTTGAACGCGTGATCTTAGCATACAGAAAGGGAACGGCGTTGCCCTATCCCGTCAGAAGAATTTGATTGTTTACAGGTGAAAATATGAAGCAGAATTTAGTTGCGGTGATCGCGGTGCTTTGCGTCATCGTATTGGTGATCGCCTCCTTTGCCAGCATTGGCAGGGCAAAGCATGCACCCAAGCAGCCGCAAGAGCAAACACAAACAGAGCAGACTTCCGAGCAGGAGAGTGAGTCCGAGTCCTTGCCCGAGAGTGAAGCCGAACGCGAAACGCAGCCCGATTCGGAGAGTGAAGCGCAGAGCGGCACTACTGCCGAGACCGAGCCTGCCGAGATTGGCGGCATGCCTTTCGTGGCGTACACGGGAGAGGCTCACGCGGGTACGGGAATTGCGTACCGCGGTAAGGGCGAGATGGCGAAATACGTCATTGTGATCGACGCGGGTCACCAGACGCGTGCGATGGGCGAAAAAGAGCCGATCGGACCGGGGGCTACGGAAACCAAAGCCAAGGTGACGGGCGGAACGCAGGGCAGCTTTACAAGGCTTGCCGAGCATGAGCTCAACCTGCGCGTCGCGCTTGCCTTGCGTGACTTGCTGGTGGAGCAGGGATATACTGTCGTCATGGTGCGTGAGACGGGCGAGGTGGAGATCAGTAACGCAGAGCGCGCACAAATGGCAAATGCCGCAGGCGCGCACGTCAATATCCGCATTCATGCCAATGGGGATAACGATGCCTCCGTCAAGGGCGCAATGGCGGTTTGCCAGACGCCTGAAAATCCTTATAATGCAAGCATTTATCAAACCTGCCGTGCGCTGTCCGACGCGGTGCTGGAGGCATTTTGCGACAGCACGGGTATTGAAAAGCGTCGCGTGTGGGAAACCGATACCATGACGGGCACCAACTGGGCAGAGGTCCCCACCACCATTATTGAGATGGGCTTTATGACCAACGAGCAGGATGACCGTGCCATGGCTGCCGAGGACTTTGCAAGCAAGGCTGCAAAAGGGTTGGCGCAGGGCATTGCGGCGTATTTGTCGCAGGGTGGGAATGAAACGTCCACCAATGAGGAGCAGACCGATGCACCCGACGTGCCTGCGTATACCGTAGACACCGAGCTGGAGGCGTCGTTTGGTATGAGCTTTACCGAGACGTACGTGACCATGCAGGCAACGGGTAACGTTTGGGTACGCACCGAGCCCAGCTCTGAGAAGGGAATGGAGACCGCGGTGGATGCACTCAAGCCGGGTGAGCACGTGGTGTGCGTGGGCTTGGGCGAAAAATGGAACCGCGTGTTGATAAACGGAAAGGTTTATTACGTTTCGGCGGCATATTTGGAGCTTGTGGAAGAGTAAATTATATTAAGAAGAAAAAAGGAGGCGCGTACGTATGAGCGAGAGATTAGAGGACGTATTGGCGCTGATTGGCGGATATGCGATTTTTGGCGCGGAAATGGTCAAGGAGGGTGCAGCACCGCTGATAGATAAGGTAAGCGCAGAGGTGCATGCCGCGTTGAAGGAAATCCGCACCGATATCGATGCAGTCAGAGCACGCGACCCTGCGGCTAAAAGCGATATTGAGGTACTGCTTTTGTATTCGGGCGTGCACGCGCTGTTGGCGTACCGCGTCAGTCATAGGCTGTATCTTTCCAAGCATTATTTTTCTGCGCGACTGGTCAGCCAGCTGGCAAGATTTTTTACGGGTGTAGAGATCCACCCGGGTGCAACCATCGGCAAGGGGCTTGTCATTGACCACGGTGCGGGCGTTGTGATCGGTGAGACCGCCGAGATCGGGGATAACTGCACGCTGTATCAGGGCGTCACCCTGGGCGGTACGGGTAAGGATCTTGGAAAACGACACCCCACGCTGGGCGACGGCGTGCTTGTCGGCGCGGGTGCCAAGGTGTTGGGACCCTTTACCGTATCGGATGGAAGCAAGGTCGCGGCAAATGCGGTCGTGCTCAAGGAAATTCCCGAAAACAGTACGGCGGTGGGCATTCCCGCCCGCGTGGTGAAGCGTGACGGTGCGCGCGTAGCGTCTCCCTCGGCAGATCTTGACCACGTGCACATTCCCGACCCCGTCAAGGACGAGATCACAAGGCTCGAGCAGCGGCTTGCAGAAATGCAAAAGCAGCTGGAGGAGCTTAAAAGCACCAAGTAAATCAATAGGGCAGCCCGATGGGGTTGCAAAATAAGCGGTAAAATAATCAAAGACCAATGCTTTCAAAAAGTAATTGCCGTAGGCGCTGGCGATCACTGATCGCCCCTACGGCTGTTTTTATTTGGGTTTTACTTAACAAAACCCACAACATAGTCACTTGTAGGGGCGAGAATTTCGGCATAGCCGAAATATGTGATCGCCAGCCGCCTACGGCAACTATCTATAAAAGCAATCAAGGACTGCATCAAAACGATACAGTCCTTAATTTCTGCTCCTATTTGCCGCTAATTCCGCAGCCCATGGGGCTGCTCTTTTGTTATGCACTCCCTGCGAAAATTACGGTCACAGATCACCGGGATCGTCCGCCTTGCATAATCCTGCCCGCCTTTACATATATTACCACGGGGGTTGTCCACGCTAAGGTATTTACAACAACACTTTCCTATGATATAATAGTCGTGGAAACAAAATTCCCTACGATTTTACATAAAAGGATGGATATCAATGAAAAAAGCAAGAATTCTGACGGGATTTGCGGCATTTGCCATTGCGGCAAGCACGCTTTGCGCATCGGTGGGGGCGGTTGAGCCCTCGTACAAGGCGTCCGAGGATTACAAGGAGTCCGTATTCTACCAAAACCTGCAATCGATCGAGCTGACGGGCGACGGCGTAAGTGACACCATTGCCGTAGCACTCTCCCAGCTTGGCTACCACGAGGGTAACAGCAATGCGGATCTGGACGGACGCAACAGCGGTGGCTCGCGCAATTTTACCGAGTATAACGTGCTGTTCGGCAAGCTGGATAACGGTGAGGGGAACGGCACAAGCTACGGCTATGCGTGGTGCGCGGCGTTTGTCAACTGGTGCTTGCGCCAGGCGCGTGTAGATCAGGAGCTGACGGGCGGTATGTACGTATCCTGCGCATCCTGGAGAAACTGGTTTATTTATGAGGGAGGGGCATATGGCGCATCTTATCATGCGCGTACCGATGATTACGTGCCGAAAAAGGGAGATCTGATCTTTTATAAAAGCCTGAGTGCCACGCACAACCGCGCAACCGACCACATTGGTATCGTGCTCAAATGTGAGGACGGCAAGGTGTACACCATTGAGGGGAATGCCGATAACAAGGTGGGATTGCACGAATACGATCTGACCAACCCGTATATCGTAGGCTACGGCAGCATTGCCTACAAGACCGCAGACGTGCCCGAGGTGGACTATTACGCCACCGAAAATCACCTGCCGGGGTTGTACATAGCAGGAAACGGTGCGGTGTCCGTCTATGCGGGGGCGAGCAGCAGCACCGAAAAGATCACAACGCTTCCGTCCCGTACCGTGTACCGTATCACGGCGGTGCAGGGCAAGTTCGGCAGCGTGATACTGGAGGATGGCAGCACGGGCTGGATATCGCTGCGCCATCTGACGCCTATGACGGCTGAGCAGCATTATACGGTAGAGCTGCAGACGGGCGAGCAGAGCATCAAGGCGGTCGTGGCGCAGGGAGCGTCGTGGCGTATTCCGGAGATGACGTTGGACGCGCAGGCTCTGGGCTTGCAGGCAGCCGAGGGCGGCGAGCTCTATATGCCCGGTCAGATCCTGACACCCGTGGCGGATATGGTGCTGGCGGTGGCGTATCCCGTGCAAACAGAGACGGAAACCGAGACCGATGCAGAGACGGAGGCTGTAACCCAAGGGGAGCAGGCTACACAGCAACTGCCCGCGCAGGGCGAGAGTGTGACGCCCGATGCCCCCTTGACCGAGGAGCAGAGCACGAACAAGGGCTGTAACGGCACGGTGAGCGCAGCATTCATGGGGCTGCTGATCGCAATCGGCGCGGCGTTTGCCATCGGAAAGAAACGCAATGGATAAGAGAAGGGGCTGCTTCGTCTGAAACAGCCCCTTTTGATGGGACAAAGCAATTATTTGCTGAAGTTGAGCTCGTTGAATACCTTGCCGTCCTCGGTTACGACAGAAAGTACACAGCCGGTGTAGTAGTTCTTGTCGTTCCAGTTGCAGGCAGCAACCTCAACGGTGACCTCCTGTCCTGCGAACGCCTTGAGCCAGTTGTACTGGTTTGCGCTGGAGCAGTACAGACGCAGCTTGGTGCCGTTTGCGTCGGTCAGGTAGATGTTGGTGTAGTAAGCGGATTCCTCAACGAATACGGTAGCCTTGAGCACGAATACGGTGGTGGTGTAGTCAACCGTGGGATCCAGGTCGTAAACCTCCTTCAGAGTCTTGTCGGTGACGAAGGTGGAGGTGGAGTATTCGTGTCCGCCGTAGTAGTTGGCAACAACAACGGATTCGTACAGGTTGGACTGACCGAAGTAGCCAGCACCGCCCTTGGTCTTGACGTCTCTGGTACCGGTCACGATGACCTCGTCGCCAATGCTCAGGGTTGCCATGTACTCAGCGGTGGTCTGTACGGCAATCACGCCGGTCTCGTCGATGAGGTAGAAGCCAACCTTGTTCACAAGGGAAGGACCAACGATACCCTTGACGGTAACGATCTCACCGGTAGCAGCGTTGATAGTGTCCAGCACGTTGCCGTGCTCGATTGCGGGAACGGGGGAAACGGTGATCTCTGTGGTGCCGGTTGCAGTCAGCTCACCGTAGGTTGCAGTTACGGTAACGGTAACAGTTGTGGTCGCATCTGCCGCGCAGTGCATGATGACCTTACCGTCAACGGTTTCGAAGTACAGAACGTCCTCGTTGGAGGAAGCGTAGGAGAGGGTAACGCCCTCAAAGCCCAGCAGCTCGGAGGAAACCGAGGTCAAAAGCTCCAGAGCGGGGTCTGCGGTGTAAGAGGTGCCGAACTGACCCAGCGCGTGGTACGTGATGGCATATTCGGGTGCCTTGGTGGTATCAAAGGTGTAGCCCTCGTCAATGACCTCAATGGGAACAAGGCGGAAGAAGCATGCGCCTGCGGTGGACTTGCAGTTGATGGGGGAGAGGTAAACGGTGCAGATCTTGCCGTCAAACTCGTCCAGCCACTCAAAGTCGCCGCCGTTGCACTGCGAGTAGGTGTATGCGCCGGTCTCGCCGTCAATGTCATAGAAATAGTAGTTGACAAAGCCGGTGCCGGGAACCTTCTTGACCAGAGCATTGACCTTGTAGATGGTCGTGGTCACGTTTTCGGTTACGGGTGCTTCCAGGATGTCCTTAACGGTGGATTCGGTGATCCAGGACTTGTCGTAGTCGTAGGTCTTGCTGTCATCCAGCTCGATCAGGGTAGTGTTTGCGATCTGGCAGCTGCCTTGGTAGCCAAAGTTCTGTGCAAAGCCCTGCTCGGTTTCCAGGATCCAGTAGTCCTTTTCGCCGACAAAGGTAACCTTGTTGCCCTCGGCAACTCTCTGTGCAAGGTCGCCGTCAAAAACGTAGATGGAGCCGGTTTCGTCCACAAGGAAGAAGCCGTTGGGTCTGAAGCCGTTTGCGTAGGTGATCTGTGCAACCACGCCGTCGATCTTGATCTTGGTGCCCTTTGCAGCCTCTCTTGCATCGGCTACGGACATGTCGGTGTAGTCGTCAAGATTGATGTCGGGCTCAACGTGAGTGAACTCGATCAGACGCGCGTTCTTGACTTCCTTGGTGCCATTGTAGTTCTGCAGGATGCAGTACAGGAGCACCTCGTCGCCGCGGTAGGGTCTGTCCTCCAGCTGGTTGTAGTAGAGCTCACCGTCTGCGCTGTAGGTGCCGTAAACGGAGATCTCGCCGGTTGCGTCAGCAATGATCATCTGACCGTAGTTTGCATTGACAATGGTCTTGACGGTTGCGCGGATGTAATATCTCTCTTCGGTAACGTTGCCCTCTTCACCGCAAAGCTCAAGTGCTTCTGCAATGGTGATGACCTTGATCTCCTCCTCTTCGGGAGCGGTGGTTTCCTCTTCGGTGGTGGTCTCGGTTTCGGGCTCGGTGGTCTCCTCCTCGGGAGCGGTGGTCGCGTCCTCTGTGGTGGGAGCATCGGTTGTAGCGTCTTCAGTCGTGGGCTCCTCGGTTGTGGGAGCATCGGTGGAGTCGGTGGTGTTCTCGATGGGTGCTTCGGTGCTCTGGTCGGTGGTCTGCTCGTTCTTGTCACCGTTGTCGCAAGCAACGAAAGCGGCAATGGTCAAGAGCGCGATCAGGCAAAGAGCAAGGATCTTGGAAAACTTCATGCGTTGATCTCCTTGTATTTTATAAAATTTTTCAACAGCTTACATTATATGATATAATTCGCCAAAGGTCAACAGGATAAGAGCAATTTCTCCCTATAATACAAAAAAGCAGAACGGCGTTCTGCTTTTTGTGTAAAATATATCAACTTAAATTTCGGGTGCGCGCCAGTCAAAGAGCAATTCCGGCTTTTGGAAGCCCACGTGGAAGAATCTTTCGTCTGCAGGTGCGCCGATGGTTCTTTGCAGAATGATGTTGACAAGCATCTCAACGTCCAGCGGCTGATGGAAATGCACGCCGGGGCGGAAGTACCAGTACAGGTTTTCGGGCACGCCGAGGTGCTTGTAAACCTCGCTTGCCGCCATGGTGGTCTGCCAGGAGCCTATGGGGTTTGCCCAAAGGTCGCCCGCTGCCTCGGAAATAAACAGGATGCGGGGAGCAACCATTGCCTTGAGCGAATGCGCGTCAAAGGGCAGATCCTCGGGATGGTCGGCATACTGCCCGAGCTCCGGGCCCATCCAGAAGTCAAAGTTGCGCCACAGATCCGCGAGCATCTCGCTTTTCTTGAATTGGATGCCGCGGTTGGGGTCGTTGTTGCCCATGTATTCGCCCTCCACGTAGAGGCGGTAGCAGGAGCATGCGCCCGCGCAGGTATCGTTGGGGTTGACGATGGCAGCGCGCGTGTCCAGCACGCCTGCAAGTGCTGCGGTCTTACCGCCGCGAGAGTGACCTGTGAAGGCGATCATATCGGGGTTGGTCAGCCCCAGCTTTTCCAAGAGGTCTACGCAGCGGGAATATCCCCAAGCCCATGCGCCCAGAGCACCGAAGGTGTACGCGGGATAAACCTTGTGCAAAGGACCGTTGCCGCGTCCCTTGAACTGGATGTCCTCGGCAAGCTCGGTGCGGTCAAAGAACATCCATGCCACACCCTTGTCCAGCGCGGTGTTCAAATATTCCTTATCAAAGGCGTATTTGAATGCAAGGTCGCCGTCCACAATGACGGGAGGCAGGGGAGTGGGGGTAGGAACGCCCCAACCGGGTAAGAACAGCTTGGCGATAAAGGACACCTGCTTTTCCTTTGTGCCTGCCGTGATGCGGTAGGTGTTCATACCGCCCTTGCCGCCCACGTAGAGCGTCTCGTATTCAAATACCTCGGGAGCGGGCGGCTGCGTGCCGTATTGCAGCTCCACCGCCTGCTTGTAGATCTCAGCGCGGCGAGCTTCCCACTCTGCGGGGCACGTCACGCGCGTGCCGTCGTCAAATTGAAAGAGATCGGGCAGCGTGCCACAGACTTCATACTTGGTGACCTTGAGCATTTCGGGATATACGAAATTTTCCATAGCAGCCTCCGTCTTTGATTATCTGAAGTGCTTCATGACCTCGTAAGCACCGGTAATGTCGGCAATAAAATCACCGTAGACGGGCTCCAGCGAGATCTTGTCGTCATAGCCGATCGCACGCATGGCATCTCTGTAAACAAAGCACATGTCGGCATCCGCTGCGGTGGGAGCTTTGCGGTCTGCCGCGGGGCGCGCCAGGTGCGCGTGGAAGACGTATTGCTTGTATTTTGCAATGTTTTCAAGCGGCTCGCCGCCTGCCCA
>JAGBXH010000426.1 GCA_017629395.1 Clostridia bacterium
GGCATGGTCTGCGAGGTGACCGACAAATTAAAGGCGCAGGGCGTGCAAAAGATCGACTACACCATGGAGTCCATCAAGCTTCTGCTGGGCGGCTTCAAGTGCCCGTCGGGCAGCGTGACAGTGGACGGTGTGACCAAAAAGTATAAAAGAATCTGGCTGGCGTCCGCCATGTACGGTAAGTATTACGGTGGCGGTATGCGCGTCGCGCCCCTGCAGGAGCGCGGAAGCGATCGGCTGACCTGCTGCGTCTGGCACACCACGGGCAGGCTCGCCACGCTGATGCATTTTCCCAAGATATTTGAGGGTACGCACGTAAAGTATAAAAAATCCATAGACGTCATTTCGGGCAAAAGGATCACGGTAGAGTTTGACAGACCGTGCGCGTTGCAGATCGACGGTGAAACGGTCAGCGGTGTGACAACCTACACCGCGTGGATCGACTGATCACGATCGGATTGCCCGGCTGCCTTGCCGCGTTTGTCAAAAATGTCAAAACGTCGATAGAAGTTTGCGTTTTATTTACACTTTTGTGCATTGACATTTTTCGCAAAATGCGGTATAATGGATACAAGGAAATTTCTTCCCGTGACCGGCGGAATGTGAGCTTACACACAGGAGCGGGAAGTAAATGATAGCCGACCGCCTGGGCAATCCTGTCTTAACATAGCGTTAGGATAGGTTTGCCCTTTTTGTATTTTATCAAAAGAAACGGAGAAAAAGTATGAAAAAAGTAGCTGTGATCATGGGAAGCGACAGTGACCTTCCCGTTGTAGAAAAGGCAATTAACACTCTCAAGGAATTCGGCGTGCCCTATGAGGCACACGTTTACTCGGCACACAGAACGCCCGACGAGGCAGCTGCTTTTGCATCAGGTGCGCGCGAGGCGGGCTTTGGTGCCATCATCGCGGCAGCAGGTATGGCGGCGCATTTGGCGGGTGCGATTGCGGCAAGAACCACGTTGCCCGTCGTCGGCATTCCCGTCAAGGGCGGTGCTGTGGACGGTATGGATGCGCTGCTGGCAACCGTGCAGATGCCCTCGGGTATGCCTGTTGCAACCGTTGCACTCAACGGTGCGGTCAACGCAGCACTCTTGTGCATTCAGATGCTGGCGATCGAGGACGCAGAGCTTGCTGCAAAGCTTGATGCCAAGAGAGCTAAGGACACGGCAGCCGTGCTTGCAAAGGATGCAGCTCTGCAGGAAAAGCTCAACGCATAAGCATACGTAAACGTAATTGTATAGATTCAACCAATCGCACGCAAAGACAAAAGGAGACTACTATGGGTGGATTTTTTGGCATTACTTCAAACAAGGATTGCCTTTTGGACGTGTTTTTCGGCACCGACTATCATTCTCACTTAGGAACACAGAAGGGAGGACTTGCGGCGTATGATCCCGAGATCGGGCTGCAGCGCAAGATCCACACGATTACGAATGCACCGTTCCGTACCAAATTCGAGCACATTTTTGAGGAGATGTCGGGCACGGCGGCAATCGGCTGTATCAGCGATACCGATCCGCAGCCTATGCTGATCCGTTCGCATCTGGGCACGTACGCCATTTGCACCATCGGCTTGATCAACAACGCCGAGCAGCTTATCGATCTGTATTTCGGCGGCAGCCGCGGTCACTTTGACGCCATGACGGGCGGCAGAGTCAACACCGTGGAGCTGGTTGCCGCGCTGATCGACCAGAAGGATAGCTTTGCCGAGGGCATCAAGTATGCGCAAACGGTCATTGACGGAACCTGCTCGATCCTGATACTGAAGAGTAACGGACATCTTGTCGCGGCACGCGATAAGGTAGGGCGCATTCCCGTCATCGTATGTAAGGGAGACGACGGCTATGCCGTGACCTTTGAATCCTTTGCGGCGCAAAAGCTGGGATATGAGCCGGCGCGCGAGCTGGGACCCAGTGAGATCGTGGAGCTTTCTTATGACGACGGCATCGTGCAGCTGGGCAAGCCCGGTAAGGAAATGAAGATGTGCGCGTTTCTTTGGTCGTATTACGGCTATCCCACCTCTACGTACGAGGGCATCAACGTTGAGGTCATGCGTTACCGCAACGGTGAGATCATGGCAGAGCAGGATCAGGCTGCGGGCAGTGCGCAGGAGCTTGATTACGTCAGCGGTGTGCCGGATTCGGGCATTCCGCACGCCATTGGCTATGCCAACCGATCCAAGGTTGCCTTTTCTCGTCCGTATATCAAATACACGCCTACCTGGTCGCGCTCCTTTACGCCGCAAAAGCAATCTGACCGCGCCAAGGTCGCGCGCATGAAGCAGATCCCCGTGCATGAGCTGATTGCGGATAAGAGGCTGCTGTTTGTGGACGATTCCATCGTGCGCGGTACGCAGCTCAAGGAAACCGTGGACTTCTTATACTCCAACGGCGCAAGAGAGGTGCACATGCGCTCCGCTTGTCCGCCCATCATGTACGGCTGTAAGTACCTCAACTTCACCCGCTCTACGGGAGATATGGAGCTGATCACCCGCCGTACCATCTTAGAGCTGGAGGGCACGCAGGGATTTGAGCATATTGACGAGTACAGCGACGGAAGCACCGAGCGCGGTAAGGCGCTCAGACAAAGCATTTGCGCAAAGTTCGGCTTTGCATCCTTGGAATTCCAATCGCTGGAGGGCGTGGTCAAGGCGATCGGCTTACCGCCCGAAAAGCTGTGCACCTATTGCTGGAACGGCAAGGAATAACATTTGAAAATAATAATTTGAAATATACTGAAAGGAATCAACGACATGCATTCTAATTCCAGATCCGAGAGCTACGCAGCAGCAGGCGTAGATATCACCGCGGGCTACCGCGCTGTTGAACTGATGAAAAAGCACATCGCACGCACCAAGAACGAGGGGTGCCTGGACGATGTGGGCGGCTTTGGCGGCTGCTTTGGTTTGCCTGTGGCAGGCATGGAGGAGCCCGTACTGGTTTCGGGTACCGATGGCTGCGGTACTAAGGTCAAGATGGCAATTCTGATGGATAAGCACGATACCATCGGTATTGACGCTGTCGCTATGTGCGTCAACGATATCATTTGCGTGGGCGCAAAGCCTCTGTTCTTCCTTGATTACATCGCATGCGGCAAGAACGTGCCCGAAAAGATCGCAGCAATCGTTGCAGGCGTTGCAGAGGGCTGCGTGCAGTCCGGTGCGGCACTCATCGGCGGCGAGACCGCGGAGCACCCCGGCATGATGCCCGTAGAGGATTACGACTTAGCAGGCTTTGCTGTCGGCATTGTGGATAAGAAAAAGATTTTGGATAACACCCGCATGAAGGAGGGGGACGTGGTCATCGCGCTGGCATCCAGCGGCGTGCACTCCAACGGCTTCTCTTTGTGCCGCAAGGTATTTGAAATTGATAAGAACCCCGATTCTCTGTACGTGCCCTGCGAGGCTCTTGGCGGCAAGAGCATCGCGGAAACGCTGCTGACCCCCACCAAGATCTACGTCAAGTCCATTCTGGCGCTCTTGGAAAATGTGGACGTCAAGGGTATTTCCCACATCACGGGCGGCGGATTTTATGAGAACATTCCGAGAAGCATTCCCGACGGCCTTTGCGCAAAGATCGACCGCGCATCTGTTCGCGTGCTGCCCATTTTCGATCTGCTGGCTAAGACCGGTAACGTATGCGAGAGAGATATGTTCAACACCTATAACATGGGCGTTGGCATGAGCGTGGTCGTTCCCGCAGAGCAGGTAGACGAGGCGATTGAAATTCTCACCGCACACGGTGAAGAGGCTTACGTGATCGGTCAGATCATCAAGGGCGAAGAGAAGATCGAGTTATGCTAAAGAGTGCATTTTGGGGCGGTATCGCCTCGGGTATCATGGTAGGCATCGGCGGCACGGTGTATCTGTCCTGCGAAAATAAGGTCGTGGGAGCAACGCTTTTCTCGGTGGCTCTGCTGGTGATTTGCCTGCTTGGATTTTATCTCTACACGGGCAAGATCGGACTCTTTATTGAAAAGCCCGATAAATTGAGTGCGTTCGCACTCCCCGTAGGACTTGCGGGCAACGCAATCGGTGCCGGGCTGACGGGATTTGGCGCGGCTTTGGTCAAGCCCGCTTTGGTGGAAACCGCGAAAAAGATTTGCGACGCAAAGCTGGAGGGCGGCATGCTCAAGGGCTTGGTGGCGGCTGTGTTCTGCGGTATTCTCATGTACGCAGCGGTCAAGACCTACGGCACAAAGGGCACGCTTGTCGGCATCATCTTCTGCATTCCCACCTTTATTCTGTGCGGCTTTGAGCACTCGGTGGCGGACGTGTATTATTTCACGGTAGCATCGTTGGCAAAATTTGACCCCATGAGTATCGTATTCATCCTGGTTGCAGTTGCAGGCAACACGCTGGGAGGTTGGCTCTTGCCCGTGTTGACGGGGCTCGCCAAGGGAAAGGAGCAGGGCAATGGAGCAAAATAAAACGCGTATTGCCGTGCTGGTTTCGGGCGGCGGCACCAATTTGCAGGCACTGATCGACGCGCAGGCGCGCGGAGAGCTTGGCGGCGGCGAGATCTCGCTGGTCTTGGCTTCCAAGCCCGGTGTGTATGCGCTGGAGCGTGCAGCAAACGCAGGCATACAAGGCATGGTGCTGGCACGTAAGGCATATGAGAGTGCCGACGCGTACACCAAGGCGTTGGTTGCTACCCTGCAGCAAGAGGGCATCGAGCTTGTGGTGCTGGCAGGATTTATGATCATCATCGGCGAGGAGATGTACAAGGCGTTCCCCAATCGCATCATCAACGTGCATCCTGCGCTCATTCCGTCCTTCTGCGGACAGGGCTTTTACGGCTTGCACGTGCACGAAGCGGCACTTGCCAAGGGAGTCAAGGTTTCGGGCGCGACGGTGCATTTTGTGACCCCCGAATGCGACGCAGGCCCCATCATTCTGCAAAAGGCGGTGGACGTACACGAGGACGACACCCCCGAGACTTTACAAAAGCGCATCATGCAAGAGGCAGAGTGGAAGATTTTGCCCCTGGCAGTCAGCCTGTTCTGCCAAGGCAGATTGAAGGTTGAAAACAATAAAGTATATATTTCCTAAATCCCGAGGTTTGTAGGGGAGGGTATTACCCTCCCGCACGAAAACGGTTTATGAAGAGGATTCCCCCCGAGCGCGCCCCAATTTCATTGCGTGCGGGAGGATGATATCCTCCCCTACGCAATAAATATAACATCAACGAGGAGAACAAACATGAAGGTAAATACCATTGCAAACGAGCTGAATTCTCTTGCTTATCACGGCAGAGGCATTATCATAGGCAAGTCGGCTGACGGCAAAAAGGCAGTCACCGCATATTTCATCATGGGCAGAAGCGTCAACAGCCGCAACCGCGTGTTCGTAGCCGAGGGCGAGAACATGAGAACCAAGGCGTTTGATGAATCCAAGATGGTTGACCCCCATCTGATCATCTACTACCCCGTGCGCGTGCTGGGCAACAAGACCATCGTGACCAACGGTGACCAGACCGACACCATTTATGATCTGATGGACAAGCAGATGACCTTTGAGCAGGCGCTGCGTACCAGAGAGTTTGAGGACGATAAGCCCAACTTCACGCCCCGTATCTCCGGTATCATTCACCGCGAGGGCGGCGACATGAATTACGCGCTCTCCATTCTCAAGAGCGCAGAGGGTGACGACAGCTCCTGCGAAAGATTTACCTACGCATATTCTAACCCTATCGCGGGCAGAGCAAAGTTTATCCACACCTACAACTGTGACGGCAATCCGCTGCCCAGCTTTGAGGGCGAGCCCAAGACATTGGAGCTGCCCTGCGTGGATATCGACGCGCTGACCGACCTGATCTGGACAAATCTCAACGAGGACAACAAGGTGTCCCTATTCGTTCGCTATATTGACCTGGCAACCGGTGAGACCGAGACCAGAATCGTGAACAAAAACGCTTAAAGGAGAATCAAAACATGAAAGAATTTGAACTGAAATACGGCTGTAACCCCAATCAGAAGCCTGCCAAGATCTATATGCACGATGGCAGCGAGCTGCCCATCGAGATTCTTTGCGGCAGACCCGGATATATCAACTTCCTGGATGCTTTCAACTCCTGGCAGCTTGTCAAGGAGCTCAAGGCAGCGCTGGGACTTCCCGCAGTCACCTCCTTTAAGCACGTGTCTCCCACCAGCGCAGCTGTGGGCATTCCGCTTTCCGAAAAGCTCAAGAAGGCTTGCTTTGTAGATGATATCGAGGGACTGGACGAATCCCCCTTGGCTTGCGCGTACGCAAGAGCAAGAGGCACGGACAGAATGTGCTCGTTTGGTGACTGGGTTGCGCTTTCCGACGTTTGCGACGTCACCACCGCGCTTATGCTCAAGAGAGAGGTTTCCGACGGCGTCATCGCGCCCGGCTACGAGCCCGAGGCTCTGGAGATCCTCAAGTCCAAGAGAAAGGGCAATTACAATATCGTCAAGATCAATCCCGATTTCGTTCCCGCTGCACAGGAGACCAAGCAGGTTTACGGCATTACCTTTGAGCAGGGCAGAAACAATTTTGAGATCAACCGCGAGCTGCTTGCCAATATTGTCACCGAGAATCAGGATATGCCCGAGAGTGCGATCCGTGACCTGATCGTGGCACTCATCACCCTGAAGTACACCCAGTCCAACTCGGTTTGCTATGCTATTGACGGTCAGGCAATCGGCGTTGGTGCAGGTCAGCAGTCCCGCGTGCACTGCACCAGACTTGCAGGCGGCAAGGCTGACACTTGGTTCTTGCGCCAGCACGATAAGGTGCTGAACCTGCCCTTCCTGCCCACCCTTGGCAGACCCGACAGAGATAACGTCATCGACGGCTACATCAATCAGAACGAAGAGGACGTATGTGCTGACGGCAACTGGCAGAAGTATTTCACCGAGCAGCCCGCAGTCTTTACCCGCGAGGAGCAGAGAGCATACCTTGACACCATTGACGGTGTTGCACTTGGCTCGGATGCATTCTTCCCCTTCAGCGATAACATCGAGAGAGCAAAGAAGAGCGGCGTTAAGTACATCGCAGAGCCCGGCGGCTCTATCCGTGACGACCTGGTCATCGAGTGCTGCAACAAGTACGGCATGGCAATGGCGTTCACCGGCATGAGACTTTTCCACCACTAAGATGCGCCTGCGGCGCGTGAAATTTTCCCTTCGGGAAAGTGAAATTTTTCCGTGCGGAAAAGTGAAATATTCCCTTCGGGAATATGAAATGCCTCGCCTATGGACGAGGCGTGAGAAGTAACAAAGATAAAAGATTGATTTTGGCATATTTTTAGAAGAAAGGATGCTTTCTTATATATGAAGATTTTGGTTGTTGGCGGCGGTGGCCGCGAGCATACGATTATTAAAAAGTTAAGAGAGAACCCCGAGGTTGAGGTCATTTACGCGCTGCCCGGTAACGGCGGCATGAAGGATGACGCTGTATGCGTGCCCGTGGGCGCAAAGGATCTGGACGGCATCGTGGCGTTCGCCAAGGAGCATGCTATTGATTTCGCGGTGGTTGCACCCGACGATCCGCTCGTTCTTGGTTGCGTGGACAGACTGAATGAGATCGGCATTCCTTGCTTTGGTCCGAGAGCCGACGCGGCAATTATCGAGGGCAGCAAGGTGTTCTCCAAGAATCTCATGAAGAAGTACGGCATTCCCACCGCAGCATACGAGGTGTTTGAGGATATGGATGCTGCACTTGCATACGTGCAGAATGCCCCCATCCCCACCGTCATCAAGGCGGACGGCTTGGCTTTAGGCAAGGGCGTTATCATCGCCATGACGCGCAAGGAGGCAGAGGA
>JAGBXH010000427.1 GCA_017629395.1 Clostridia bacterium
ACTCGTAGGGGCGAGAATTTCGGCATAGCCGAAATATGTGATCGCCAGCACCTACAGCAACTATCTATAAAAACAAATAAGGACTGCATCAAAACGATACAGTCCTTGATTTTTGCGAATTTCTCCGCTAATTTATCAGCCCCATGTGCAAGGGCTTTTTTTTATATGCTATTGCAGATCCGTCAAGGGAGCCGACAAGGTCGGTGTATGATCCAATTCCTCGGACACCAGGAAGATCGCCGCGCTTGACGGAATGCGCACGCGCAGGCAGGTGTAGATCTGTCCGCGGTAGGAAGCGTATTTGACGCGGCGGACACGTTTGACCTTTCCGGTTTGCGGATCGTATTGGACGGGCTTGAGCGCGCCTCGCAGATAGATGATGTTTTCGTAAGATGCATCGGTGGTGTTGTAGAGCAGGTGCGTGTGCTGTGTACCGTTGATCTTATGCAAATGCCCCATCATGCCTACCTTGTGTACGCCCTCGGGCGTATCGATATGGCGGTATTCGGGTAAGGGCAGATTGAATACACCGCCGTTTTCCAAGCGCTTCATGCCGGGCATGATGACGTCGTAGGGCAGCTTGAGCCCGTAAAAGAGACGCATGATCTCCTCGCCTGCGGTCATAAACGTACCGTCAGCCGCTGTGCCGGAGGGGTAGAGTAAATATGCCTTGCCGCCGTTATCATTGGTATTGTAGCCGATGTTGCAAAGCACGCTCTTGTCGCAGGCGCGGTTACCGAACACGTGCAGAACAAGCTCCCTCACCTCGCGATCGTAGGCTGTAGAAGCCTCCTCACCATCGTGTCGCAGCAACGTCTGCTCAAATTCGGGCAAAAACTCAAATGCCTTTTCGGGCAGCGTGCCCGTGGCGATCACAATGCCGCCGTTATCATAGAATCGGGCAACGGTGCGCAGGTTATCCAGTCGGATCATGGAGGTCGCAGGCAGGATCAGCACGCGGAAGCCGTTTGAACCCTTGACGTTGTCAAAAAACAGCTGTCCGTCGCGTACTGTGCAGTGCTTTTCCATAGTGTCCGGGTGCAGAATGGTGAGATTGATCCCCGCGTAATGCGTCAGACTGCTGGCAAGCGTCATGTAATCGCAGGTAAAGGGCGTGATGGGATATTCATAATTTGGAGCAGGCTGCTCATACAAAAGCGGCTTGGTATGCAGTGCGTAAATGGGGTAGAGCATGGCAACGTCGCAAACCTCATAGCCACCACGCAGCAAATACAGGCAGCGGTGCAGCGTTTCGATAACTGCTTTGGTCATGTTTTTCTCATGCGGGTGCATGATCAACGTATTGGCACCGTTGCCCAGCACGCTGATCGTTTCCTTGAGCGCAAGCAGCTCGGAATGCTTATCCGAAAAGCGTGCAAACATCTCGCAAATAACGCGTGTCTGCCCGCTGTCCGCTGCTGCTGAGGAGGCAAGCGTTATGGAATTCAAACCGTACAGATATGCGTGATCCATGCGCCCTGCCGCGCAATATTGCTGATTGGAAAGCGCATCGCCCGTGATCCAGGAGCAAGCGGGGGTCTTAGGCTCTGCTTGCAGAATGATTGCCTGCAGCTGCTGCGACAGTGCAAAATCGCGCAGCGCACGCACGATGCCGCCCTTGAGCAGATCAGCGCGGCATTGCATGAATTGCGCACGCACGTGATCTGTGCCGCCGCCCAGATTGTGGAATAGAATGGGATAGTATTTTGCAGGATCATAGCCGAATTTTTCTTCAAATACCTGATTGAACTCGCGCGACCAGTTGCGTCGGTTGGGGGAGTCAAAGCATAGATTGTGATAATAGATCGCCCCGATTGCCGTATTCTGCACGCCGCCGCAAAGCACGTACAAGCGGTCAAGATAGGCAAGGAAGGCTGTGCGGGAGAGTCTGTTGTGCGTTGCGTGCTGCTTGCCGTCCTGCTCGGTGTCGGTACAGAGATATTGCTCCACGATCCAGTTGCCGTCAGGCACGTCAAATTCCAGCACGTTGTCCTTGACGTAGGGGCGAAGGTCGATGATCTGATTATATTCCTCATCCAGTGCAATCAGCGAAAGCGTGGGCTTGTCTTGCAATGTCAGAACCAGATGCTCGTGCTGTTCCGCATAATATTCACGGCGGGAGAGCACCTCGGTACGCTCGTCGGGATCGCACAGAACACGCTCGATCAGCCTCTGCGGATGCAACGCGATCTTGACACCCGCATCCAGGGCGGCACGGCTGAGCGTAGCAAACCACGCTGCGTAACGCGCTTCAAAATCATCTGTTACGGGTGTGCGCGAGGGCAGGGAGGGAATGATGATGGAAAAGCCCTTTTTAGCAAGCACAGAGATCTGCGTGTGAGCCTGCTCGGCAGTGACGTCTAATTCGGCGTGCACGTGAGCGTACAGCGCATTGGTCTTGTACTTGTACTTAAAAGCAATTTCGGTAGCCCTGAAATTTTTGCTGTTGCTCATAAAGCCCCTCCTTACTGAATAGATTTTCTTTCATTATAGCACAAGTTGGCACATTTGTTAAGCCCCTGAATGAAAAAATGCAAATTTTTTTGCCTGCCGATTGCAAAAAATGCAAAAATGTGCTACAATAAAGAAAATCCATAAAAAGGAAGCAGATATGAAAAAAGTTTTGATCACGGGCGGCTCGGGCGGCATTGGCGTGGGCTTGGTGCGTGCGTTTTGCCAAAATGGCGACAAGGTCGTCTTTACCTATCATAAAAATTTGGAAGCAGCAAAAGCTCTGTCTGCCGAAACGGGGGCAACCGCTCTTTGCGCTGACCTTGGGGACAGCGAGCAGGTCAGCCTGACCGTGCGCAGCGCGGCAGAAACGCTTGGCGGTATTGACGTGCTGGTGCATGCGGCGGGCATTGCTTGCGTCAAGCTCTTTGATATGACCACGGACGCGGACTGGGATGCACTTTTGCGCGCCAATCTGTCCTCTGCGTTTTACGCTTGCCGTGAGGTCAGCAAAATCATGTTAGGGCAGCATGGGGGAAGGATGATTCTCATTGGCTCGATGTGGGGCAAGGTTGGAGCATCCTGCGAGGTGGCGTACAGCGCAACCAAGGCAGGCGTGCGCGGCATGACCCAAGCACTTGCCAAGGAGCTGGGACCCTCGGGCATTACGGTCAACTGTATCGAGCCCGGTGTCATCGACACTCCCATGAATGCCTGCTTTGATGCAGATACCAAGCGTGAGCTTGCAGAACAAACACCCGTCGGCAGACTCGGCACACCCGAGGACGTTGCCGCGCTGGCAATCTTCCTTGCATCGGATGCCGCCTCCTTTATCACGGGGCAGTGCGTAGGGGTTGACGGAGGGTTTGCGATCTGACCACGATACGGTTGTCAAGGATGAAAAGTTTCGGTCAAGCCTTTACAAAGGCTTGCGGGGCACGGGGCAGAGCCCCGAAACACTCCGTTTAATTTCGCGCAGCGAAATATGTTCTTCTTTGCGCGGCTACTTGCTCAAAAAAAGAACGGAAACGGTTTTCTCACATAATCAATGATTCAAGGCGCGGGATGGTTACATCCCGCGCTATATCTTGAAAAACGGGGCTGAAAAATCAGCCCCGTTTGGGTTATATATCATTTGTTAAACTCGTCAATCGGCTTATACTGCATCATGGGTGCGCCTTCGGGGATCTCGTAGCCAAACTCTGCAGGCTTTGCCCAGCGAACCGCGTTGGTGATGATCTTTTGCACGTAAGTGTTGTGGTAAGAGGGGCAGGACTCGTGACCGGGCTGGAAGTAGAACACCTTACCCGCACCGCGCAGGTAGCAAAGACCGCTGCGGAAAATAAAGCCGTCCTCAAACCAAGAGCCGAATACCAGCGCATCGGGCTGCGGTACGTAGAAGGGCTCGCAGTAAAGCTCCTCGGTCGTTAAGGTAAAGTGATCGGGAATGCCTGCTGCAATGGGATGAGAGGGAAGCAGATTCCAAACGACCTCCTTTTGATCGCGTCCCCAGGAGAGATTGCCATTGGTGCCTACGACCTGACGGAATACCTTGGAGTGATGACCCGAGTGCAGCACGATCAGCCCCATGCCCTTGGTATAAACGCGGTGACGGATCTTTTCCACCAGAGCGTCGGGCACTTCGTGGTGCGCCATGTGTCCCCACCAGATCAGCACGTCGGTGTTGTTGAGCACCTCATCGGGCAAACCGTTATCGGGATCGTCCAGGGCTGCAAGGGTGACTTCAATATCGTCTTGGGTTTCCAAAAATTGCTTGATCAAGCCGTGAATGCCGTCGGGATAGATCGACTTGACGTATTCGTTGCTTTTTTCGTGGCGGAACTCGTTCCATGCCGTCACTCTGATTTTGTTAGCCATAGTTTCTCTCCTTATATTTATCAGTAAATTAAATTTCGATCTCCAAGCCGTCGTACGCGGGGGTGACGTCCATGGGAGCAAGGAATTTGACAAGAGATTCGTGATCCGTGTGCAGCGTCAGCGCCATGTGCGAGGTGTAATACTTGACGTCGGGTGCAAAGCGGTTGTACTTGCGGAACATTTTTAACATAAGATCCAGCATTTCGGGGGTGTTGTGCTCAAAAATACGCCAGTCATAGGTGGCGGTTTCACCGCAGGTCAGCTCCAGCACAAGGGTATTGATGGGCT
>JAGBXH010000428.1 GCA_017629395.1 Clostridia bacterium
CCGCTTTTGCGGCGTGTCCCTTTTTGCTCCCCCAACAGAGTCAATCGAACCCATTTCAAGCTGCCGGACAAGCTTTAGACAATACAAACAAACCGCAGCTTGACATTTCGAGCAGAATGCTCGAAATACGGGTTCAGATTCCCGTTGGGGGTGCCAAAAAGGGACACACCGCTTTTGCGGCGTGTCCCTTTTTGCTCCCCCAACAGAGTCAATCGAACCCATTTCAAGCTGCCGGACAAGCTTTAGAGAATACAAACAAAACCGCAGCTTGACATTTCGAGCAGAATGCTCGAAATACGGGTTCAGATTCCCGTTATTCCAATCCCGCTAAATCATAAAACCATTTTCTTCTTAACTCACCGCCGCAGCCGCAAATTGCCGCACTCGGCTCTGCTTCGGCTATATGCAAGGGGATGATGCGACCTTCAAAGGGCTGTATGCGGGAAAGCTCCCGATAGACGCCCTCTAAAAACACTTCGTTTATGCGGAATCTGCTTGACTCCAGCACGACTGTATCCGGTGAGAAAAAGGTGTCAAGGCTGCCAATGGCATATGCAACGGGCTCGGTCGCGTCCTCTGTGTAATGCGCGTCCGCTAAAGCATCTGCTATGCGCTTGCGCTCGGGGAGCATCAGCTCACCAATACGGCACACGCGCGGAGAAAGCAGATTGCCTCGCATCCAGACTGCAGCGTACGTCATGTCGGAGAGACTGATATAAGCCCCACAGTCTACGTTTTTGAATGCGGACAGGGAATTGAAATAATATTGAGTCGCAGAGATTTCATCAAGCACAAGATCACACGTGCGATGCATGATCCTTGCAATATAGTCCAGCATATGCTGCTCGGAACTGGGCGAGATGGGCATGGCGCGCGTGATGCACTGACGCTTGTCGTCCCGCGGCGCGGTAATCACGGCAAGATAGAATATCGCCTCTTTGGATGTGTTGCAGCTTCGCTTTACAGCGTTAAGAAAGATCAAAAGATTGTCGTCAAAGGGAAAAATATCGTTGTAGTCGTGCATACAGATCGTCTTGCCGGTCATGGCAGGCGAGAGCACGTGTGCCGTAAATCTCCTGCTGCTGACGTTCAGGATCAAAAACAAAGGGGTATCGTTAAATCGAAGTGTACCCGGTCGCCTGCCGACGCAGGCAGACGGCTGCTTTTGCTCAATGAGAACACCTGCCTCGGTCATGGCGTCTGCAATCTTGCCGGTAGTCATGATGGAAAGATCGGTTGCCGCTGCCAGCTCTGCACGCGTCATGGGAGCACGCTCGCAAAGAGCAGAGAAGCAGGATAACAGATTTTCACGGCGAACACCTTGAAAGGCGGAATGGATGTGTTGGGAATCCAGGTCGTGTTTATTTGACATACTCATACTCCAAATTGGTAAATACTGGTAATCACGCTATGATTATACGACTTTTTGCATCGTTCGTCAAGAGAAAAAGGTCGAAAGAATTATAAAATTTTGCTAAAAATACGTCCAAAGTCCACTATGTCATTTTGCACGAAAAAAATATCAAAATATTGTGAAAAAGTTTCAAAAACCCCTTGACAAAAAACCTATCATATGCTAAAATATAGTGCCGCATAAAATAGGCTTTTTAAGTATGCAGTTTTTAAAGGAATTGCATCGCCGAATTTAGCGAGACTATATGAAAGAGAGGTGCTTTTCGTGTTTGCAGTAATTGAAACCGGCGGAAAGCAGTACAAGGTACTCGAGCAGGACATCATCTATGTCGAGAAGCTCAATGTTGAGGAAGGCAGCGAAATCGTTTTCGATAAGGTCGTTGCAGTTTCTACCGACGCAGGCTTTAAGGCAGGCGTTCCCACCGTTGAAGGCGCTAAGGTAACCGCTACTGTGCTGAAGAACGGCAAGAACAAGAAGATTTACGTCATGAAGTACAAGCCCAAGAAGAACGAAAAGAAGAAGATCGGTCACAGACAGCCTTACACCAAGGTTCAGATCACTAAGATCGAAGCTTAATTTTCGGTTTTTATGACCAAGCTGGTATTTTTCAGAAGCGACGGGATTTTCTACGGCTTTGAGGAACAGGGACACACGGGTTACGGACAAGAGGGTGACGACATTCTTTGCGCTGCTTTGTCGGCAATGACCATGCTCATCATCAATACCGTTGAAGTGGCGTATGCATCGCATATTGATTACAATATCGATGAGTCCACCACCAAGATCACGGTCAAGTCCAAATCGGCTCTCCCCGAATTTGAGGAGGACGATTACAAGCGTTATGCTGTTTCGGGCATCTTCATGGCTTACTATAAGCAGATTGAGGATATGATCGAAGAGTATTACGATTTCCTGGACGTATCTGTACAAGACAAACCGTACGAGTCGTAAACCACGTAATTTTTCAAATTCAGAATCCCTGTGGATTGGGATCGCACAAAAAAGATGGAGGTAACGATCATGTTGAGACTTAGTTTACAGTTCTTTGCTCATAAAAAGGGTGTCGGCTCTACTAAGAACGGTCGTGACAGTGAGTCTAAGCGCCTTGGCGTTAAGAAGGCTGACGGTCAGGCAGTTATCGCCGGCAACATCATCGTAAGACAGAGAGGAACCGCTATTCATGCCGGTAACAACGTTGGCATGGGCACTGACCATACTCTGTACGCGCTGATCGACGGCAAGGTAAAATTCGAACACAAGACTAAGGATAAGAAGCAGGTCAGCGTTTACGCAGACTGATTTCTGACCGGGTCAAACGTAAAAAGGGTGCTTTTCGGCACCCTTTTTACGTTGCATGGTAATTGTAAAGCAGAGCGTGCAGGTCGCAAATCTGTGCGTGCAGTCTTGCTGCCGTGCGCGCCAGGCTGTCATGCTCGGCTTTGGAGAGGGGGAAATCGTACAGAGCGTGCGCGCCCTTGCGGTCGATCCTGCACGGCAGGCTGATACAGCAATCTGCCGACTTTGGAGCAGCGCATGATGCGGTGCAGACGGGCAATACCGTATGCGTATCGCATAAAATAGCGTCGACCAGCTGCGATACTGCTTGCGCAACTGCAAAGGCTGCACAGCCAATGCCTCCCTCTGCCTGTTCAAATGCCTGCACGGTGTCTGAAAACAGTGAGTCCGGCATTGTACGGTCTGCGCCTCGCCCTATCATGCTTTGAAATTGTGCAAGCGTCATGCCGCCTACCTGCATGCTGTCCTTGCAGAGCGTGCCGTGCTTGCCGACTTGACCAAGGATCATGGCGTTAAGCTGCTGCGGATCGATCCCGAGATACCTGCCCAACAGCTTACGGTAATAATGCGTTTGTGCAAGCGTTCCGACACCGATCACGCGCGAAGGTGAAAAGCCTGCATACTGTAAGGCGGAGTAGGTCATGATCTCGCAGGGCTCGCTTACTACGATCACAATAGCGTCGGGTGCAAGCGCGGAGATATCCAGTGCGGCTTGACGAACGATAGGCAGGTTCAGCTCAATTAGATCGGCGTGCGCGTTTTCAAAGGTATTTGTATACCCTTGTGCTAACACGATCACGCTGCAATCGGCAAGATCTGCGCTGTCTGCTGCCCATAAATCGAGACCTGAGTCAAGCGGCAGGGCGCAGCACAGATCCGCAGCAAGTCCGCTTGCCAATGCAGTATCACGATCAAGCAGCACCAAAGCGTCGATTTCTTTGCAAGCACAAAGGGCATGCGCGATAGCTGCACCGACCCCATGACAGCCCATGACGGCACATTTGCTTTTTTTCTTGGTGTGCTCAAAGATATAATACGACATAGAAGCCCTCCATACTGTGCGTTTGCTTACATAGTATGGAGGGCTTTCCGAATTTTATTCACTTAAGGTGCGCTTGACGGCACGCTTCCAGCCATTGTACAGCTCATCACGCTCTTTTGGCGACATCATGGGCTCAAAACGCGCATCTGCATTGTAGATGGAGCGAATGTGCTCCGTGGACTCATAAACGCCTACGGCAAGTCCCGCAAGGCAAGCCGCACCCAAGGCGGTGGTCTCAATGCAGGTGGGACGCACAATGCTTTTGCTTATGATATTGGATTGAAATTGCAAGAGAAAGCCGTTTGCGCTCGCACCGCCGTCTACCTTCAAGGAGTGCACGGGTGTGCCAACCTCGCGTTCCATAATTGCAAGCACGTCAGCGGTCTGATACGCCATGGCTTCCAGTGTTGCACGTACGATATGCGCTTTTGTGGTCGCACGTGTCAATCCCGTGATACAGCCTCGTGCATAAGCATCCCAGTAGGGAGCTCCCAAGCCGACGAATGCAGGGACAAAATAAACCCCCGCGGTATCCTTGACGCTCATGGCAAGTCTTTCCGAATCTGCAGACGTGCGGATCAATCCAAGTCCGTCGCGCAGCCATTGAACGGCAGCACCGCAGATAAAGACCGAGCCCTCAAGCACGTATTGCGTTTGATCTCCTATGCGCCATCCTATTGTGGTCACCAGCCCGTTTTGAGAGGTAATTGGTGTTGCGCCCGTATTCATGAGCATAAAGCCGCCTGTTCCGTAGGTGTTTTTTACGTCTCCCTTGTCAAAGCAGCATTGACCGAACAAGGCAGCCTGCTGATCTCCCGCAACGCCTGCGATCGGAATTTCGCATCCAAACAGCGAGGGCTTGGTGTAGCCAAACACACCGGAGGAGGGAAGCACGCTTGGCAGGGTGCTTTCGGGAATTTCAAAAAGCTCCAGCAGATCCTTGTCCCAGGTGAGTGTGTGGATGTTGTAAAGCATGGTGCGAGCGGCGTTGCTCGGGTCGGTTGCATGCACCTTCCCACCCGTCAGCATCCAAATCAGCCAGGTATCGATCGTACCAAACAACAAGTCGCCCTTACGCGCCTTTTCCATCGCCCCCGGGACGTTTTGCAGGATCCAGCGTAGCTTTGTGGCGGAGAAGTAGGAGTCAATCAATAATCCCGTTTTAGCGCGTACCGTGTCGGCAAGCCCCTGCTCGTTTAACTTGTCGCAGTAGTCTGCCGTGCGGCGGCATTGCCATACGATCGCGTTATATATGGGCTTACCCGTGTGCTTATCCCATACGACCGTGGTTTCGCGTTGATTGGTAATACCGATTGCGGCAATATCGCTTCCGTCCAGCCCGGATTTGGCGAGAGCCTCGTGGGCTACGCCGATCTGCGTAGCCCAGATCTCGGTCGGATTATGCTCCACCCAGCCGTCTGCGGGGAAATACTGCGTAAACTCCTTTTGTGCGGTGGCAATGATTTCACCATGTGCTGAAAAAATGATCGCGCGGCAGCTGGTCGTGCCTTGATCCATGGCAAGTAAATACTGCTTCATACCCTACCTCCTTGATGCTTCCTTACTGAGATTATAACATACTGCGCAAAGCGTGTCAAGTTTACTGAAGTGAATTTACGCATACCCCCTTTACCAAAGGTTATTTTTGTGATACAATATTAAGAAAGGGGTGATTTTATGAAATCTTTCAAGCTGGCAAGCTACAATATTTGTTCTTCACACTTCCTGCATGGAAAATATACTAAAGAGAATTTAGAGCTGCTGTCGCAGAGCATTGCTGCTGTCAGCGCAGATGCCGTGTGTCTGCAGGAGGTGGATAAAGGCGCATCGCGCTCCGAGGGAGTAGACATGACGGCAAAGCTTGCGCATCTGTCCGGTTATGCGTATTATTATTTTATCAAGATCCGCGATTTTCAGGGCGGGGAATACGGCACTGCAATTTTATCGCGCTATCCGATCGTCAAGGCGCAAACCTTGAATTTTGCGGTCAGGATCGCCAAGCAGGGCACGTCGTGCGGATACGTTGTGCTGGATGTGGACGGACAGCGCGTAACGCTGTTCAACACGCACCTGTCAATTGAAAGCGAGGAAGCAAATACCGATACCATGCTTTGCCTTGGAAATATTCTTGATGATTATGCAGAAAAAAACGGAGCAAAGCTGCTTTGCTGCGGGGATTTCAATACCAATCCTCCCAAGCTTGCAGAATATCTGCCCCGTTTTAGTCGTGCCAATGCAGATCTGCTTACGTATGCAGACAGAAGCATTGATAACGTACTGTATCTTGGATATCAAATTGAAAACGTGCACACAGTTGATACCACGACCTCTCGTGTCACCGATCACAATATGCTGGTCTGCGACGTGCTCTTATAAGCTCTCCATACAAGCGCGAATTTCGCATTCCTTGGCGTTGCAGCTGCCCTGGATCATTTGCGCACTACCGCCGCCCTTGCCGTCAAGGGCGGCATTTATTTGCTTTGAGAGGGTGCGCAGATCTGCGTTTTGCGCGCCCATAACATAGCGGTATCCGTCCGCATCGTTGCCCGAGAACGCTGCACAAATGCCCGTGCATTTGCGCACGCCTGCATTGACAAGCAACCGTAGAGCAAGCATGTCGGGATCATCTGTAAAGATGCAAAGATTACCATCGGTTTGCTCAAGAGCAGCAATCTTGTAGTCAAGCAGTTGACGGCGCAGGGAAGAAATGGTAGCACCGCGCTTTTCAATTTCCGCATCGCGCTTACGAAGCCCATCGACAACGTCACTTTGCGGAACGGAAAGCATAGCGGAGAGCGCAGCAACGTCTGTCCACGTTTTGCGGTAGTGAGCAAGTGCCGCACTGCCTGCAAGGAAATGGATACGCATGCCGCCCTTATAGCGAATAGCGTCCAGCAGCTTGATCAGACCGATCTCGCCCGTACGCGCCACGTGCGGTGCACAGCAGGCGCAAACGTCGTATTCGCCGATCGTAACAAGGCGCACGTCTTCGGTCAAATCCAGTTTGGAACGATACTCCGTAGCGATTAAGACCTCTTTGGACGGATATTCGGCTGTGATCTGTACGTTTTCGTAGATGATACGGTTTGCCTCATCCTCAATCTCGTCCAGCTGTGCGCGGGTCAGCTCACCGTCAAAGTCCATGGTGATCTCACCGCCCAAATGAAAGCCGACGTTGGAAAATCCGTATTTACGGTGCATCAATCCCGAAACGATATGCTCACCTGAGTGAATCTGCATTTTCAGATAGCGTGCTTGAAAGTCAAGCGTGCCGTGCACGGTTTGACCTGCCGTCAGGGGCTTGTCGGTATAGTGCGTGATGACACCGTCCTTTTCCTGCACGTCAAGCACCTGCGCCTGTGCAAGGGTGCCGCCGTCGGCACTCTGCCCGCCCTCCTCGGGGAAAAACGCGGTTCTGTCCAGCAAGATTGCAAAGCGATCTCCGTCCGCCGTGCAGCTCAGCACGGTCGCGTCAAACGCTTGCATATAGCTGTCCGTATCAAATAAGCGAATTGTTTTTTGCATAATTACCTCGTAAACAAAGAGCCGCGTGCGCGGCTCTTGTTTTTATTGTAGTTTAAGATCCAACCAAAGGTCGGAAATATAGGCAAGAAGCTTTGGATTCAGGTTTGCATATGCAAATCTTTCATAGGATGCTGCAAAATCAAAGCCCTCGGGATAGAGCATTGCGTAGTAATCGCACTCCTCATCTCCCATGCCCATGGACTCCTGATACTCGGGGTTTTCATAAACGGCTGCATTGGGGGTTGCGTAGTAAATGTATTCCGCATTAGCACGCGCCACGTCGCAGGGCTCTCCGTCAATGATCAGATCGGTGCTGAGCATAAAGTTGATATACGCCTCTGCAATATCCTTGTTCTTGGCGCAGGTGGGAATACACATGGCATCCATGAACAGATTGGTGCAGATGTTTCCTTGCTCGTCTCTGGGATAGAAGAAATCCAGGGAGACGTTTGAGGAGGCGTTTTCCATCATGGTAATGCAGTCGCCTGCGTAGTAAGCAGCGATTGCGGCATCACCCGATTCCATCATATTGAACACCTGGTCCATGACGTATCTCTTGAGCACGGGCTTTTGCTCGGCAAGAGCTTCAAACGCCTTGTCCCAATCGGCAGTATTTGTGGAGTTGACACTCAGACCCAGCTTGTACATTGCCGTGCCGAAGGCATCGCGCGAGTTATCAAACTGCAGGATCTGCTTGGCGTAATCGGGATTCCACATCAGATCCCAGGAGCCGATATCCTCCTCGTCAACGACGTTGGTGTCGTACACGATACCCACCATACCGTAGGTATAAGGAACGGTGTATTTGTTTTCCGGGTCGTAAAAGAGATTGCGGAATTGCTCGGGGATGTTCTTTTCGAAATTCGGAATATTGTCGTAATTCAGCTCAAGCAGCATGTCGTGCTCGATAAAGTAATCGATCATATAGTCCGAAGGAATGATCACGTCGTAGCTTGCCGATCCTGCCTCCAGCTTTGCGCGAAGGCTTTCATTGGAATCATAGGTGTCGTAGTTGACCTTGACCTTGATTCCGTACTCCTGAAAGTACCATTGCTCAAACGCTTTGTTGACGTCCAAGGACTCAAACGAGCCGTCTGAGATGTACTCGCCCCAGTTGTAAACGTTAAGCACGACGTCATAGCCGCTGTCACATGCGCTTAACGAAGAAAGGCAGGGAAGCAGGAGCACAATTGCGATCAGAAGGGAAAGAATGGATGTTTTTCTCATTTCCGTGCCTCCTTTGCGCGTGCTCTGCGAGCCTTGGCGCGCTCCTTTTGCTGTTGACGCTTCGCCTTGGCATCCTCATCTGTGCTGAGCACGTTGAACAGGATCAGGAAGAGCAGAACCGTTACAAAAATCACGGTTGCAAGCGCGTAAATATCGGGCTTGACGCTTTTTCTGACTTCACCGTAGATCAGGATGGGCAGCGTTGTAAAGCCGGAGCCCTTGGTGAAATAAGAGATGACGAAATCATCCAGCGAGAGCGTGAATGCCATGATCAGACCGGTCACGATGCCGGGCATGATCTCGGGCAGCTCCACCTTGAAGAAGGACTGGATGGGGTTGCAGCCAAGGTCCATTGCCGCCTCGGGCAGGGACTTGTCCATCTGCTTGAGCTTGGGTGTGATCTGCAGCATGACGTAGGGAAGCGAGAAGGTCACGTGTGCGATCAGCATGGTCCAGAAGCTGAAGGTTTCGGAAACGTGCAGCAAAAGTCCCACAAACACGAACATCAGGGTAAAGGAAAAGCCGGTAATGATTTCGGGATTGATCATGGGGATCTGCGTAATGGTCATGAGCATGGTTCTGACACCGGGAGAACGCATTTTGTTAATGCCGTATGCGGCAATCGTGCCAAGCGCGGTGGAGATCACGGAAGAGGTTACAGCCAGCAGCAGCGTGTTTCGCACGGCTTCCAGGATCGCATCGTTGGTGATCATTTCCACGTACCATTTGATAGAAAAGCCTTCAAAAACCGAGGTGCTCTTGCCTGCGTTAAAGGAAAACAGGATCATGACGACAATGGGCGCAAACAGAAAGAAGAACACCATGAACATATAGAATTTTGCAAGAAAGGAATTCTTTTTCATCGTGAGCCCTCCTTATCCGTGTCGCCGAACCGGTTCATCAGGATCAGTCCTGCAAGCAGGATCAGCATCAGTACAAAGGAAAGTGCGGCAGCAAAGTGGTGGTTATTATTGTAGTAATAATAATCAATAATATCACCGATCAGGAAAATGCCGCCCAGCTGATTGGAGATATAGAAGGTAGAGATAGAGGGAACGAATACCATGGTAAAGCCGGAAAGCACACCGGGAATGCTCAGCGGCAGGATGACCTTGCGCAAAACTGCAAAGCCGTTGCAGCCAAGATCCTGTGCCGCCTCAACAAGACGGTAGTCAAGCTTTGCCATGACGGAATAAATCGGAAGGATCATGTAGGGTAAAAAGTCGTATACCATGCCGATCACAACAGCAAACTCGTTATAAACCAATATATCGGGCTTGGGGTCGAGCGGAATGGGAACTAAGCTCTCGGGCAAAAGCGAGAGCAGGAAAACAGCGCCGTTGTTAAGCACCTCCAGCACCTCGGAGAGCGCATAGGTACGGATAATGAAGTTTGTCCACATGGGAAGCATGATCAGAACCACCAGTATCTTTTGCGCATTGGGGGAGGTACGGGAAATAAAATATGCAGCGGGATAACCGATCACAAGGCAGATCACCGAAGCAATCGCCGCAAGCTTTACGGATCTCAAAAATACGTGAAGATATTTGGGAGTGAAGAACAGCTGAATATGCTCAAGCGTAAATCTGATACCGTTTTGCTCGGTGGTTTCGGTAAACGCATAAAACGCAACGAACGCCAAGGGAATTAAAATAAACAACACACTCCAGAGAATGTGCGGTGCCGCAAGTAAGCGCGACAACGGTCCTTTAGCGGTACGGTTCATGCTTATTCCTCCTCGTCCACCACGTCGGAGAGGTGGTCCATTTCATCGGAGAAGGTGGAATAGTCACCGAATTTGCCGGAATATTCGGATTTTTTCATAATATGAATTGCGTCGGGCTGAATATGCAGACCGATAGTCTGTCCCTCGGCAACAAAATCGGAGGTCTCCAGCATCCATTTGAAGCCCTGAACGTCCACGATGATCTCATAGTAGTCACCCTTGAACGTCACGCCCGAAACGGTACCGATCAGCATGCCGTCCTTGACGTCCACAACGTCAACGTCCTCGGGACGGATAACTACGTCAACCTTTTCGTTGGGGGCAAAGCCGCTGTCAAGACACTCAAAAACGTGTCCTGCGATCTTGGCCTTAAAGTCGCAGAGCATGGTTCCGTCCAGAATATTGGATTCACCGATAAAGTCAGCCACAAAAGCGTTGACG
>JAGBXH010000429.1 GCA_017629395.1 Clostridia bacterium
ACCTTCGGACACCTGTTCCTGGCTTCTCTTGCAGCGTACGCGCTTGCAAAGATCAAGTTCCCGGGCAGAGGCTGGATGTTCCAGGCTGTTCAGCTGTCCCTGATGTTCAACGCAACCGTAACCGCAATCGCATCCTTCATGCTGATGTCCTTGCTGCATTTCGTTGATACATACTGGGCAATCATCGTTCCCGCATGGTGCTCTTCGCTGGGTCTTTACCTGATGAAGCAGTTCATGGATACCAACGTAAACGACTCGGTGCTGGAGTCTGCAAGACTTGACGGCGCAAGCGAGCTCAAGACCTACTGGGTCATTGCAATGCCTATGGTTAAGCCCGCATGGCTGACGCTGATCATCTATTCGTTCCAGGGTCTTTGGAACGCAGGTGCTTCGATGTACATCCACTCCGAGCAGCTCAAATCCTTTAACTACGCAATCGGACAGATCACCGCAGGCGGTATCGCGCGTGCAGGTGCAGCCGCAGCTTCTACGGTTATTATGATGATGGTTCCTATCACGGTATTCGTGGTATCTCAGTCCAACATCATTGAAACCATGGGCTCGTCCGGTATGAAAGACTAAGACAGGAGGAAGAAATCGTGAAAAAGCTTACAATAATATTAAGTGTAGTGTTCTCGATCATGATGGTCGCTTCCTGCCTGGTCCTGCCCACAGCGGCAAGCTCCGCTTATCAGACCTACACCTACTCCATCGACGGATACGCGCTGTATTCGCCTGATGCTTACACCGCTGACAAGGTTGTTGATTCCGCTTACATGGGACTGGACGTTCCGATCGACAACCCCGGCGACCTGATCTGTGACGACAAGGGCAACGTTTACATCGCGGACACCGCAAACAACCGTATCGTTGTGCTTGACCGTTACTACAAGCTCAAGTTCACCATCTCGACCTTCCGTAACGGACAGGGCGTTATGGACAGCCTGAGCGCACCCCAGGGTGTATTCGTTTCCGAGCGTTACATCTGGGTTTGTGACACCGGTGCAAACCGTATCGTGGTATTCAACCGCGACGGCTCGTTCGACCGTGTCATTGAAGAGCCCGAATCCCCTCTGTTTGATGACAACTCGGTCTATAAGCCGGTTGCTATCGCAGTAGATAAGTACGAAAAGCTGTACGTCGTATCCTCCACCACCTACCAGGGTATCATCGTCATGACCAGTAGCGGTGAGTTTACCGGCTTTATCGGTGCACAGGCAGTTACCATCTCGGCTTGGGAGATCATCTGGAGAAGATTCCAGACTGAGGAGCAGAGAGAAAACTCTGAGACCTACGTTGCAACCGAGTACAACAACATCGCACTCAACGGCGACTTCATTTACGTAACCACCTCCACCATTGATGAGGGCTCCGTAGCGGGCACCATCACGGGTAAGGATAAGACCGGTAAGTACGCACCCGTTAAGCTGCTCAACCAGGCAGGTGACGAGATCATGCGTCGTAACGGCTTCTATCCGCCTTCCGGTGAAATCGATATCTTCGGTGCAAGATCCACCGACGCCTCCAAGGGCGTTCCTACCGGTGTTTCCACGCTGATCGACGTTGCAAGCGGTCCTGAGCAGACCTGGTCTATCATCGACGAAAAGCGTAGTAAGATTTACACCTACGACTTTGACGGTAACCTTTTGTTCGCCTTCGGTGATAAGGAAGGTAACATGCTGGGTAACATCTCCAGCATCGAGGCGATCTGCTATCAGGACGACACTATGCTGATCCTGGATAAGGATAAGGATACCATTACGGTATTCGAGCGTACTGAGTACGGTGACGTACTGCTGGATGCGATCGCAGCAGAGAACCGTCAGGACTATAACGAGGCGATCAACCTCTGGACTGACGTGCTTAAGAGAAACTCCAACTTTGACGCAGCATACATCGGTATCGGTCAGGCAATGTACCGCAGAGGTGACTACGAGGAATCCCTTGAATACTTCGAGGCTGCTTATGATACCGACAACTGGTCCAACTCCTACAAGGATATCAGAAAGGAATTCATGGCGGATTACTTCCTGTTCCTCTTGATCGGTATTGTGGCACTTGTGATCGTGCTTCTGCTTGTATCCAAGTACATTACCAAGGTCAACAAGAGAATCAAGAAGGCTGACCAGAGAAGAACCTTCTGGGAAGAGCTGCTGTACGCGTTCTACGTGATGCTGCATCCCTTCGATGGCTTCTGGGACCTCAAGCACGAGCGTCGCGGCTCGCTGCGCGGTGCGGTTGTCATTAACCTTATCGTAATTCTGACCTTCTTCTACCAGTCCATCGGTCAGGGCTATCTGATGAATCCCTACGGTACTTACTCCACCGTTTGGGCACAGGCAATCTCGATCATGGTACCCCTTTTGCTGTTCGTCACCGCAAACTGGTGCTTGACCACTCTGTTTGAGGGTGAAGGCAGCTTCAAGGATATCTACATCGCATGCTCTTACAGTATGATGCCCATCCCGCTGCTGGTTATTCCCGCAACTATTTACTCCAACTTTGCGATCCAGACCGAGGTAGAGCTGATCGCTCTGGTCACCACCCTTGCATTCCTGTGGATGGGTGTTCTGATCTTCTTCGGCACGCAGGTAACTCACGACTACTCCATCGTAAAGAATCTTGTCACGATTCTGGGAACGGTGCTTGGCATGGTATTCATCATGTTCATTGCAATCCTGTTCACCACGCTCGTTGGTAAGCTGGTATCTCTGGGTACCAACATCGTCACCGAGCTGCAGTACCGCATGTAACGCTACAGATAGGAGGGAAAGGTAATTTATATGAAAAATCAAATCAAATTTATCTCTTTGCTCTTAGCTGTATTGTTGATGCTGGGCTCTCTGAGCGTGCTTTCCATCTTCAGCGCATCCGCTGCTGAGGAGGAAACCGACAAGGAAACCACCGACAAGAAGGAAGAAGAGGTCGAAGAGACCATCGACTACACCACGCTGGTGTTCACCAACCCCGAGGAAAAGCTCAAGACCATGCTGAATAAGAACGGCAAGGAAGGTCCTTGGCTGACCAAGGGCGACTACGAGCTTTACGTAGACGCTTTCTCCGGTGAGGTTGCATATAAGAACACCAAGACCGGTGAAATTCTGTTCACCAACCCCTATGATATCGGTACCTCTACTCTTGGTTCCGTAAACACCAAGAACGAGCTGCTCTCGCAGATCGTCATTCAGTATACCGATAACAACCAGTCTCCCACCTTCGTCAGCTACGAAATGGCTGCCCTGAAGGATCAGATCACGGTCAAGCAGATCAAGAACGGTATCCGCGTGCAGTACACGCTGGGTAGAGAGCAGGCAAGAAAACTCGTTCCCGGTATGATCAGCGTTGAGCGTTTCGAAGAGGTTATCGCAGGCCGCGCTAAGGAAAACGGCATCTCCGACTTCGACTACGGTAAGCTGACCGCTTACTACCTCAAGCTCTCTCTTGAGGGTCTGTCCGAGAGAGGTCGTGCCGAGCTGATCGACGCATTCCCCATCGTAGAAAAGATGGACGTTTACGTATTCGACCAGAACGCTTCCGATACCGAGAAGAACAAGATCGAGGGATACATTAAGACTTACTGCCCCGAGTATACGTACGAGGAGCTGGATGCTGACCACGCTGAGACAGAATACGAGGCACAGGATAAGAACCCGCCTCTGTTCAAGCTCGCGCTGGAGTACACGCTGGATGAAAACGGCATGACCGTCAGACTTCCCGCAAACGGTATCCGCTTTAACGAGCAGCTGTATCAGCTGGAGTCGCTGCAGGTTCTGCCTTACATGGGCGCAGGTAACAGCGCGTACGAGGGCTACACCTTCTACCCCGATGGCGCAGGCTCTCTGTATGAGTTTGATGACATCGACGACACTAAGACCAGAACCGTCAGAGGTAAGGTCTACGGCACCGACTTTGCTTACCACAGCATTACCGGTACCTACCAGCAGGCTATCAGATTCCCCGTATTCGGTGTAATGGAAGAGTCCGTATACTATGATTACATCGAAACCACCGAGGATGCTGAGACCGGTGAAGTGAAAAAGGAGACCACCACCCTGTCCGGCTCCATCGTGGATCAGGTTAACAGATTCAACGAATCCGTAACCGGCTCGGTTGATTCTGTTCCCACACTTGTTTCTCAGTTTGCGGCTCTGATCGGCAATACCGCCATCGAGTCCGTCAAGCGCGTGGAAAAGCGCGGCTACGTTGCCATCATGGAAGAGGGCGACGCGCTGACCGATATCATGACCTACCACGCGGGCTCTCTGAGTGACTACAATACCGTTAAGATGGTATTCAATCCCAGACCCAGCGACTCCTATAACCTGCAGGACTCCATTTCCGTAGGTTCGGACGCTACCTGGACGGTCGTCAGTGAGAGAAAGTACGTTGGTAACTACAAGATCCGTTACGTCATGCTCAACGATGATGCCAAGGCACAGAAAGCAGGACTGACGAATTATTACGAGACCTCCTGGATGGGTATGGCACTTGCATACAGAGATTATCTGGACAATGGCGGCTACCTGACCAGACTGACCGCAGAGCAGGTCGGCAACGACATTCCTCTGTACATTGAGACCTTCGGTGCTCTGGAAACCACCCAGAGAATCATGTCCATTCCCGTGGACGTTATGACTCCTCTGACCACCTTTGAGGACGTCAAGACCATGTACGACGAGCTGGCAGCAGAGGGCGTGACCAACGTCAACTTCAAGCTGACCGGTTATGCAAACGGCGGTATGTTCTCCACCGTGCCCTCTAAGCTCAAGTGGGAAAAGTCCGTTGGCGGTAAGGACGGCTTCCAGGCTCTGGTTGACTACGCAGCAGAAGTCAACGCAAAGGGTGATGGCAGCAATCTGGGTATTTTCCCTGACTTTGACTTCTCCTACATCAGCTACACCGATACCTTTGACGGTGTAAACAGACGTCAGGATGCAGTCAAGACCATCGACGACCGTTTTGCAAGCTACCGTGAATACTCTGCAACCAAGCAGAAGCACGAAAGCCACTTCCAGCTGGCTATCTCCCCCTCGAAGTTCAGCAAGTTCTATGAGAAGCTGACCGCAAACTACCTCAAGTACGATAACGTAAACGGTATCTCCGTCAGCACGCTGGGTAACACCCTGAACTCCGACTTTGACGAGGATGATCCTTACAACCGCGAGGACTCCAAGGAATTCGTTGCAACCGCTCTTGCATACCTCTCCGGCTTGAAGAATAATCAGGGTCAGGAGATCGAGCTGATGAGCGAAGGCGGTAACGCATTCACCTGGAAGTTCCTTGATCACCTGCTGGACGTTTCTCTGGACTCCAGCCGTAACAACGACGCAGCGTATGCAGTACCCTTTATCGGCGTTGTACTGCACGGTTACGTAAACTTCACCGGTGCTCCTCTGAACATGGAGGGTAATATCAGCTACGCAATGCTCAAGGCAATGGAAAACGGCGCAGCTCCTTATTACATCCTGTCCTACCAGAACACCCAGCACCTGAAGGAATACGAGCTGCTCAGCCACTACTATTCCGTTCGTTACGACATCTGGAAGGATGACGTAGTTGAACTGTACGACGAGCTCAACGGTGTCCTTGGCGACGTTCAGGATAAGCTGATCATTGACCACGAGTTCTGGACCGGTACCCGTGTACCCGACAGCGATGAGCTGCTCGACGATATCAAGAACGTGCTTGATTCCTTCATCTACGATGAGGAAAATGCAAACGAAGTCCTTGCACTCAAGGATAAGCAGGCTGTCAGCATTGCAAGAAAGCAGGCAAGAGAGGCTGCTGAGGCGGCTATTGCTTCTCTGGATGACGCAGCAGTTGCATTCAAGCAGGCAAACGATATGTATGCACCCTTCCTTTCTGACGTTGAGGCTTTGGCTGAGTACAAGGCAGCGTACGATGCAGTGCTTGCTGTCAAGACCGAGGCTGAGTACGAGTCTTATGCACAGTATGCCAACGCAGACAAGGAGTCTGAGGAAGGCGCGCTGTATCAGGAGTACCTCGATTACAGAAGTGCTAAGAGTAGATACAACACGACCAGAAACAGACGTCTGAACGACATCGTAAACATTTACAACTACTACGCTAAGGCACAGAAGGCTCTGCTTGAGGTAGAGGCTCACCTTGATAATGCAAAGGCAGCTGTAGAGCTGATCGCTGCTACCGAGGGTATGCTGACCGATCTGATCACCGAGGCTGAGGCTTACAGAGATCTGACCGATATGTACCTCAACGGCTCCGACTTCACCATCCTCAAGGATAGATTCAAGAAGGATGCCAACAAGGATTCCTACACCGTAGCTGCAGACGTAGCTGCTATGGAGGCTCTGGTTGAGCAGTACGTTCAGTCCAACTTTGAAGCAAACGTTGAAAAGTTCGACGAGACCGTAGCAAAGGCTGAAGCAGTATTTGCAGCAGCTAAGGAGGCTTACGACGCAGCAGTTGCAGAAGGCAATGAGGAAAAGATCGCAGAGGCTTTGGAAAAGCTCAACGCAGCACAGACCAAGCTGGATACCGATCTTACCAAGGCATACACCGATATGCTTGCCGCTTGCGCACTCCAGACCGTCACCGTAAAGGCTGAGGGCGAAGAGGACGTGACTGTTGACCAGTATGCAGAGGTTGAAAAGCTGAGCCACTTCGTTTACGATTACGCTAAGCTGTACAAGACCGACGTCAACAATCTCGCTAAGTACTATGCAATGGTGAAGCTCAGCGCACACAGCGCAGGCTACAAGAGCACTCTGACCGAGGAGCTTGTAAAGCCCGAGCTTGATTTCACGCAGAGCTCCTTCACCACCGATGCAACCAGCGCATATGCACTGTTTGAGCAGGTATCCGAGATCGTAATCAACGGTAAATATATTACCAAGGCTGAGATCGATAAGCGCATTACCCCCATCAGTTCTTCTACCGGCGATAAGGACGAGGTAGAGGAAGAAGTCTTTGACAAGTATGCTGTTGAAGAGGGCTCCATTGTCATCGTTACCTACGGTGGCAAGAACGGTGTTGACTCCGACGCATATAAGTCCATTATTCTCAACTACAACAACTTCTCCGTTAAGGTTGAATACCAGGGCAAGGTTTACACGCTGCCCGCATACGGCTATGTTGTTGTGATGCAGTAAGAAAGGGAGGTGTAGAATATGACGAATGACGCAAAGCTTCAGAATACCATGACCAAGAAGTCCGCGCCCAAGAAGAGAAAAATCGCCTCCTTGGATAAGCGCAAGTCGCGCATCGGTTGGTATTTCGTATTACCTTTCCTGATCGGCTTCGTACTGATCTATCTGCCCGTTATTTTCGACTCCGTAAAGCTCAGCTTTTTCAAGATCAACATCCTGCAGGGCGGCGGTTACTCGCTGACCCCTGTAGGGTTTGAGAACTTCCAATACGCCCTGTTTGAAGACCCCGATTTCGTTCAGGTTTTGATCTCGGGTATGAAGGAACTGGCGTTTGACATTCCCGCAATTATCATTTTCTCGCTGTTCATGGCGGTACTGCTTAACCAGAAGATGGTTGGTAGAGCTGCATTCCGTGCAATCTTCTTCATCCCCGTTATTCTTGCAACCGGTCTGATGCAGACCGTTGAAGCACAGAACATTCTGGGCTCTTACATGGATAACGCAAACGGTATTGACGACGGTTCAGGATCCAGTGCCGCGGGCGACATCGTATCCGTCATGGATATTGAGCGTTTGTTCGCGAACATGAAGATCGGTACTGATCTGATGGAAATGGCTGTCGGCTGGATCAACAACATTTACGATATCGTAAACCGTTCCGGCGTACAGATG
>JAGBXH010000430.1 GCA_017629395.1 Clostridia bacterium
CATTTTAGTGTTGCATGGGCAATCGATTATAAAGGCCAGTTTGATATAAGAACAAACTTGGCCACCGATATATTTTGCGCTTTATAGAGAATACACCCCGACAGACCATCAAAAAATCTGTCGGGGGTTTCTATTTGCTTCTGCGGACAGTCGAGGGTCTCGCTGCGGCTCGGTCACACTCGCGTTCTGACATGCCACTGGCATGTCATTCATTGCGCTCGTGCCGCTTCGCTACGCCTGTCCCTACAAAGAGAGATTGAACTTCCTTATGAGAAGGAGGATTTTCTCGGTGGTTTTTTCTCGGATTTTATTGCGGTACGGTCGGTATCCAGGATGCAAACAGCGCATCTTCACTCCATGCGTTGCCTGCGGATGCGTAGTCGATCAGCGTCAAGAGCTCGCGCTCGGTCTGTACCTCTGCTTTGAGGTAACCACCGCAATCGGATGGCATGACGCGGTAATCGGTCACGGTCGTGCTTTCTATGGGTGTGAGCGGATCGGCATCGTAGCGGTTGTCGCGGCTAAGCAGGATTGCGCCGTAGGTAAAAGCGGCAAAGTTGTCACCTGCGCGGTTGTCGCCCTTGGGTGCGGGATGGCAGACAAGCGGAATATCAAAGGCAACCGTTACGGTGTCGCCCGCATGCCATACGCGCTCGATCTCCAGATACGTGCCGGGTTGACCGGGGAGCAGCTTGCCGTCGCAAATGGCGTAAAAGTCCTTTGCAAAGGCGGGCACGCGCAGCCCAAGCGTCATGGGCGCGTCGTTGTCTGTTTCGGTGACTTTCAGCACGGCAGAACCGAGCAGGGGATAGCGCGAGGACACCTCAAAACGCACGCCGCCAATTGCAAAGCTGCCGTTTTCGTAGAGATTAAGCACGCCGCCGCGCTCTGTCTTCATAGCGTACAGATAGGGCGCCATGGCAAGAGCCGTCGGGCCGTTTGCCGTGCAGCAGGAAAGGTCAAAGCCCTTTATATTAAAGGAGAAGTTGACGCGCGGATTGCGCTGACCGTTAAATTTGGGGAAGTATTCAAAGAACTGCCCGTCGGGACGCAAAGCCCCCACGATGGCGTTGTACAGGCTGACCTCCAGCGCGTCCGCGTACTTGACATCACCCGTCAGGGCAAGCAGTCGGTAGCAAAGGCGCATCCAGTAAACGGTTACGCAGGTTTCCTTCATCAGGTCAATGTCGGGATTGGTCTGGTTAGAGCGGGTCAGATTCCATTGCTCGCCCGTGCCGGGGCCCAAGTTGCGCGGTGCGTCCGCACCGCCCGAGCCAAGCAGCGTGATCTCCTGGTCGTACACCTTGTTCCAAAAGAGCAGGGCAGTATCCAGGGCTTGCGCGTCGCCGGTATTTGCGTAGTAGCCGAGCAACCCCTCAAAGCAGGACATCATTTCATACGCCTTGGCGATCGATTCCTTGGGTACGCCGTTGTTTCCGATCTCCCAAGGGTCTTTGCCTGCGCGAATGGCGTCAAACAGGTGCTCGCGCTTGCAGCAGCCCACTTCGATGATGTGCTGCGCAAGCTCCAGTGCGGATGCTTCACCGCAAATAGCGTACAGCTGCATGAGCGGATCGAGAATGGAAGAGGACTCAATGCCAAAGAATGCCCAGCCGGTTTCGGTGGCGGGAGTCTTGGGCGCAGCACCCACCTGTTCGTTGGTGTATCGTACCACGCGGCGGCAAGCGTCAAGCGCGCGCTGGTCGTGGAAGACGCGGTAGTATTCGAGCAGTCCCATCAAGGCGTACTTGCGCTCCCACAAATCGCTGCCGCACGCGCCCTTGGGCTGGGTCTGTTTTTTGGTGGTGCTCAGGTCGCCGTCCGCGTCCTGCAAGCTAAGCAGATCGTCCACAGCGGTCTTGATGATACAAGCCAGCTCCTCATCATGGGTGTAGGCATAGGTCATGCAAGCGGCGCGCATCAGCTTGCCCCAGAATTCACCCGTGGCAAAGGCGTCGGTGCGGTAGCGGAAATAATCCGCCAGGGCATGCATATCAATTTTTTTGAGCGTCTGCTCACATACAAGGCGCAGCTTTTCGTCAAATATGCCGTGCATTTTTACGTCTTTGACGTCAAGTGCACAAAGCTTGTCGGAAACGATAACGGGCATAATAGTGTCCTCCGTTTGTTTGATGCTTCAAGTATACCATATTTTGACAAGTATGTAAAGAGAAAAATGTGCATTGAATGAAAATAGGAAGCAGACCATCCCCTATGTGTCATCCTGAACGAAGCGTACCGTCACCCCGAGTGTCATCCTGAGCGAAGGTTGCGTAGCAACCGAGTCGAAGTTTTGCGTAATGAAGCGAAGCGGAATGAAGCAAAACCGACGAGTTTGTGCAAAGCACAGACGAGGAAGGGATCTGCGAGGGAGTTTCTCAATGCTTGCTCAGTCTTTGAACTGTTTTTGATACAATGGTTTACGAGGATGAAAGCCGCCCATGCCGATTACAATCGAATGCAACTTCTGCAGGCGGCGTGTCAAAAAACGTTTGCAGATCCCGCTGTGCGCTTCCGTGCGTCGCGCTCGCGGTTTTGCTCCGCTTCTTGTCCGCTTGCGGACACTTCGCTTTGCAAAACTTCGACTCATTCGCGCTGTGCGCTCATTCGCTCAGGATGACACGCGGGGGATGCGATATTTTGATATTCTCTTGACAAAATCATGGCTTTGGAGTATAATGCTAAACAGAGAAATATGCCTTTGAAAGGAGATATGATATGAAAAAAGTATTCAAAATGGAAGACCTCGATTGCGCACATTGCGCTGCAAAAATGGAAGAGGGCATCAAAAAGATTGAGGGCGTGACCTACGCCAGCGTCAGCTTTATGGCGCAGAGATTGACGGTTGAAGCCGACGAGGACAAGTTTGAGGAAATCATTCCCCAGATCGTCAAGGCTGTCAAAAAGGTCGATTCCGATTGCAAGGTGATCATCAAGTAATGAAGCTCAAAAAAAGTCAAAAAAAGGTACTTGTACGCATTGTCCTGTCGGCTGTTTTGTTGATCGCCTGCCACGTGCTGATCGGCGGTCACAGCCACTTCGGTGAAAACCACGGACATGTGCACCTGCCCGATTGGGCGGCTGCGCTTTGCTATCTTGTACCGTATTTCATCATCGGTTATGATATTTTGTGGAAAGCCCTGCGCGGCATTTTGCACGGGCAGGTGTTTGACGAAAATTTCCTGATGGCAGTTGCCACGATTGGCGTGCTTTCGATCGGATTTTTCCCCGATCAGGAGCCCGAATACCTGGAAGCGGTCATGGTCATGCTGCTGTATCAGACGGGCGAGCTGTTCCAAAGCATTGCCGTCGGCAAGAGCCGCAGCGCGATTGCATCCTTAATGGAGATCTGCCCCGACACCGCCAACATCGAGCGTGACGGCAAAATCGAGGAGGTTTTCCCCGATGAGGTTGCCGTAGGCGATATCATCGTCATCAAGCCCGGTGAAAAGGTGCCCTTGGACGGCACGGTCACACAAGGGCAGAGCAGCCTGAACACGGTTGCCTTGACGGGCGAATCCAACCCGCGTGACGTTTCGGTGGGCGACGCGGTCATCAGCGGCTGCATCAACATGAACGGCGTTTTGCGCGTGCGCGTGGACAAGGAATTTGGAGAGTCCACAGTATCCAAGATTTTGGAGCTTGTGGAAACCTCGGGCGATAAAAAGTCCAAGAGCGAGGCGTACATCACTCGCTTTGCGCGCTGGTATACCCCCATTGTGGTGTGCTCGGCTGCCGCACTTGCGGTGCTGCCGCCCGTGATCATCGGACTTGTAAACGGCTTCGATACCGCGCCCTTTAGTGAGTGGATCTTGCGCGCCATCAATTTCTTAATCATTTCCTGCCCCTGCGCGCTGGTCATTTCGGTGCCCATGTCGTTCTTTGGCGGCATCGGCGGTGCTTCGCGCAAGGGAATTCTGATCAAGGGATCGAGCTATCTCGAATCTCTGGCGCATGCCCAAATCGTTGTGTACGATAAGACCGGCACGCTGACCAAGGGCAACTTCAAGGTCACGGCAATCCACCCCGAAAAGATTGACGAGCAGACCCTGCTTGACCTTGCCGCTACTGCCGAGAGCTATTCCGATCACCCCATTTCGCGTTCGCTCAAGCAGGCGTATGCCAAAGAGGTGGACAACAGCCGCGTGGGTGAGGTGCGCG